>JBCBWB010000043.1:0-31522 GCA_039817275.1 Cyanobacteria bacterium J06648_1
TTACGAGCGATCCAGTTGATTAGGAGATCGATTGCTATGGTTAAAGCGATCGCCGCTGTAATAGCTAGAATAAAGCGCAGGGTATGGTAGGTAAAGCGGCTGGGTAGATGTAAGGTTGGCAGCATTAGGTGTGCCAGGGTAAACATGAGTAGAGATGCCAAAATCGTCTGGTAGATGATCGCTATTTTGCTAGTGATTAATTTGACCAGGGGCGAATTGCTTTTAAAGAGCCACGGTAGGGCTAAACCACTCCAAACTATGGTGGGGAATAAGGGTAGACTCAAACCACTAGAGCCAGAAAACCAGAAGTTAAGCCAGCCGACACCGAAAAAAGGAGTCCTACCCCCCAAATCGAATTCGGGCATCTGTCGCATTTGCTCGGCAGTGACGGAGGTAGCTAGTTCGGGGGGCTTTTGGGTGATCGGATAAAGAGCGATCGCCGCAATAATTAAGCCCGCTATCCACCATATGTAAGGTTGCTTCTGGGAAGAAAAGTTTAGCGGCAATTTGCCCTTGAATGTCAGTAGTCCAAGGCTCAAAATTGCTACTTCAATGAGGAGTACGTGGGGGTAAAACCAGCCCTGAAGCAGCATTAAAATTAGGCAAGGAATAATTGAACCGCGAGCAAGATAATAAAGAAAAGCGGCAAATAAAGGGCAGAGAAAAGCCCTAGCTGTGGCGGAAGTTAAATCGTCATTGAGCCACATCAACTGATTGCCCAGCAGGCTACTAATGAATCCTGCCATGGGGACAGGGAATATTTCCAGCGTAAACAGATAAAGATAAATAGTGGCAATAAAAGCCAGGACAGGAGGCAATATCTTAGCTAGCAAAATTGGTTCGACTCCTAATTTGGCAGCCAGAAAATATAGAGTTTTAAAGCCCCAGGTTGCCAGTCCAGAAAAGTATTCAGCAATAATATCGTTGGTAAATAATTCAGGATCAATAAATCGCTGTAGCCAAACTACGTGCTGTCTAACATCATCTTGAACTATGTACTCCTGGCTAAATACAAAATAGTAAAACCAGACACCATAGTAAAGCGTCACCAATAAGCTCAGACCGAACCACAGATTACCCGTCCGACGATAATATTTCACAATTATTTTTCTACCTTTTACCTTTCCCCTTTCACCTTTTACCTTTTACCTTTCACCTTTCCCCCAATAATTCATAGCGATTCAGGCAACCCGCCCAAAGATTGCGGATCGCGGATCAAATGCAGATTATAAGGTTCTTGAGCGATCGCCTGGAGATATTCCGTCGTTAGATAGTCTAGGAAGTCAGAATCTTGAGCAATATAGCTTTGAAAAAAAGTCAGGGACAAAATATTTTGATAGGTTTTTGCCACTTCTACGGCTTCTGCTTGCGATGATTGCGCTTCGTTTGATAGTGTGGCGTTGGAATGGGGTATCTTCTCAGAAACTACCAAATAGCTATTTTCTCCCAAGGAATTAAAGAGCGGCACCTGCTCCTCCAATAAGGAAGTAAGAAAGTCTTGATCTACTACCTGGAACATAATCGGAATTGAAATATTATCTTGTTGTTCCTTGCCAAAGATACTGTGACCAAAAGGTACAAACATATACGCGGCTTGGATGCGATCATCTTGGAGAGATGGGATGTTTCTTGGTAGCTCCAGCAGACGACACTGATACAAAATAGAAATATTGGTTAGGTTGAGAGGCTGGGCGCAATCTTGCTCAAGCTGCTGCCAGTCGAACTCTGCTCCTGCTAAAGAAAGTCCTGTAGTGCCGCCAATAGAATAACCAAATAGCCCCACTCGGTCTAAGTCAAGCTGGGGAGCCAGATCTGGGTTGCGCTCTTCTAGTCGATCCAAAATAAAGCTGATATCCAGCGGACGATCAACAAAATCCGTCGCGTCAAAATTCTCCTGATATAGTCCTCTGACAAAGTCCTTTTGCCGTTGACGATCGCTACCAGGATGATCGGGAATAACTACGGCATAGCCATATGAAACCAGATAACGAGCCAAGCCAGCAAAGCGATCGCGCTTCGCCCCCAGACCATTAGAGACAACAATAGTAGGAATACTGCCAGTCCTATTTTGGGGTAAATAAAGATCCGTATTTAACTGGCGATCGCGTTGAGCATCATATAATTCTAGGGTCTGCTTCGTCCCCTGATAATTACCAGGTTGCGACAGATCGAGATAGTCTTCTCTGGATTCGACAACATCCTCGGCTTTAATACTGGCAATGAACTCTTTGGTATCCGATTCAGCGCGGGATATCTGCCTCATCAGCTGGAGCAATTCCCCCAAATTGAGCTGGATATCGGTGGGAAAGCGCTGTAAAAAATCGACTAGGTTAATCCCCTCTGGCGACTGCGCCGTCTGTACCACCGCGGCTCGTAAACCATAGAAACCGTTTAGATAGCCAGGAAGCTGAATAATATTACCGATGCGCTGGAGCATTTTTACTCCCACCGAAGTTCGGGAATAGCGATATACCAGCACATGATCGACATCGTAGCTTTGCTGAAGAAACTGCTGCAATCTCTGAGTCTGCTGGGGAGAGATATAGCGAAAATAGTAATTCAGACTGTCGCTCACTTCCCCCGTTTCGGCAAAGGTTGCCAGATCTGCCACCTTAATCTCAAAACCCAGCAGGCTATAGTTAAAGTTAATTTTTTCGGCGGGAACGCTCGCTCGCTCCCCAGCGACGACTCCCACTAGGGTTGCCAAAACCAAACATAAACCAGAGCCAAAGCTTTTCAATCTATTCATCTCGATAGTTTACCTCCGCTCCCTACTACATACAATTTGTGATCCAAAAATCTTGCCTAACTAAAACTACCAACTAAATACAGCAGCCGTCGCAGTCTACCTCTGGCGATCGCCGTTAGCATTTTTAGGTAAGTGAGAGGATTAGTATATCTCTGAAACAGACTCGTAACGTCGCTTGGCTGCCCATGCTTTTGATGCCACTGCTGCCATACTTCCAGAGCCTCCTCTAAATATAAATCTTTACACCTGCGGCGCTGCACTTTACCACTAGAGGTTTTGGGCATTCGTCCAGGCGCGAGCAGCACAATACCGTAGAGATCAATAAAGTGCTGTTGAAACACCTGCCAGCGAATCGCTTCTACCACCTCGTCCATGACTAGAGATTTACGATGAGTGCGCTCAATTTCTTGCACTACCACCAGTCGAGGTTTCCCCTCAACCTCGACCGAGAAAGCCGCGCCGCAGTTAGGCTTTAAACCAGTATGTGATTGGGCTACGGTCTGCTCAATATGCTGGGGATAATGATTCAGTCCCCAAAAAACCAGAACATCATGCAGCCGCCCCGTAATATAAAGCTCGCCGTCTCTCACAAAGCCTAAGTCTCCCGTTCGCAAGTAGTTCTCTCCCCCTAAACTGCCCCGAAAAGTTTCCTCTGTCTTCTCTGGAAGCTGCCAGTATCCTTGTCCGACGCTGGAGCCAGCATACCAAATCTCGCCAATGCGATCGCCCTCACATGCTCGAAGTTCTTGAGGATCGACAATCGCAATTTTGCCATCCAGCCAGGGATGACCCGCGCTAATCAAAGTCTTAGTTACCGAATCAGCCTGCTTTTTTGCTGCTACCTTATTCTGCTCTAATGCTCCCTTATCCAGATGTAAGAGCTGAAGCGGTTGCGTCTTATCTCCCCCCGTAATCATCAAAGTTGCTTCCGCCATACCATAACAAGGATAGAAAGCAGTAGATTTAAAGCCAGAGGCTGAGAATTTGCGACTAAACTGTTCGATAGTCTGCATTTGCACTGGTTCTGCGCCACAAAACGCCACTTCCCAGCTACTCAAGTCCAGTTGGGCTACTTGTTCTGCGGTCAGGCGATCGCACAGTAAATCGTAAGCAAAGTTGGGCGCACCGCTGGTAGTCGCTCGATACTTGCTAATTGCCCGTAGCCAGCGGATTGGCTTTTGTACAAAACTAACGGGGGACATCAAGACACAATAGCCTCCTGTGTAGATGGGCTGAATTACGTTGCCAATTAAACCCATGTCGTGAAACAGCGGTAGCCACCCTACCCCGACCAGGCTGGATGTATGCCCAAAAGCCTGCTTGAGCATCTCCTGATTTTGCCACAGACAGCCATGGGAGATCATTACTCCTTTGGGTTCTCCTGTTGAGCCAGAGGTATATTGCAAAAAAGCTAGGGTATCAGCAGCAATCTGGGGCGTATTGTATTCACCTGCTCTGTGTAACTCAATCTTATCCGTACTGAGACAGTGGAGTGAAGCCTTGCCCCATGACTCAAGCTGCTTATTCAGATTTCCCAGAGAACTAGATTCGGTTAAAATCACCTCTGCCTCTGCCGAATCAATTCGAGTTTGCACCTCCACTGTCGTTAAACGATTCTTGGGGGGATGGCAAGGGACAGCCACAACTCCAGCATAGAGACAGCCAAAAAACGCCGCAATAAAGTCTAAACCCGCACTGTAGGAGTAAATTAGAATTGCTCTAGAACCAGGAGCAACCAGCTTGAGTAACCTTGAGGCGATCGCTTTTGCCCTGGCATCTAACTCCTGGTATGTCAGCCGAATCTCTTTATTTTCTCCATCCTTGAGCCAAATATAGGCGGTATCTTCTCCCTGGGAACTAGCTCGATGCTGCAATCTGGCAACAATATTAGACTCTAGCTGACTCGACATTATGACTGCTGTTTATCTAAAGCAAACTCAACCATAATAGCAACAGTTATTTTGATCTTGTCGAGCTGGCAGACTCAAAAATTAGAATAGACTCTCTTAGAGCGTCACGACTGCTTGCCGAGCAAACCCGAGCAAACCCGAGCAAACTGTGTCGTAAGACGACTGGCAAAGCTTTGCTTTGTGTCCCTCCTGCCTACATGCGGACGACGCGCCCTAAAGGATACCGCTACGCATAAAGCTAGTGCTTTAGTGCAAGCCCTTTGTGCCCTCTGCCTTCCTCGCGAAGCGAGATAAGTAGTAACAAGGGCTACAAAAACTTATTTATTTTTCATAGTGTTTGAAGTCTAAAGCTCATCCCGTTTTCAGGAAAAACTAAGTATAAATGAACACAATTAGTTTTGTAGGTCATCGAAAAGGAATCAATTTAATGAAGTTAGAGCTAGTTGATCATTTGCCAGACTCCCTCCGAACCCAGGCGATCGCTCAAACCGTTGCCAAAGGTCAGAGATTGTTTCGTAAGGGCGATCGCGCCAGCTATTTATATTTGATTAAAGCAGGGCGTTTTCAGGAGGTGGGCTATCCTGAAGCAAATAAGATAGCAGTACTGCAAATACTTAGTCCTGGAGACATACTGGGAGAAACGGGACTGGCGGCAGAAATCTATCGCTCTACGGCGATCGCCTTAACTGATGCGGAAGTGGTTGCCTATCCTCTATCTGCTCTGCTTGATAGCCTCACCCATTCTCCACTAGTAGTTGAGGCAATGTTGGAGATCTTGAGCCAGAAAATTCAGGAACTTCAGGTACGTCTGGAGTGGCGCAGTATTTCGCTAGCAGACCATCGGGTCTTAGAATACCTGAGACATAAGCTAGAACAGTTAACTCCCAATACAGAGGAATCTCCCCAAACCTTAACTTTAAATATACCGTTACAAGAAGTAGCGGCAGAGCTAGGCTTTGTACCAGGCACTCTATCGCGGGCATTAGCCAAGCTAGAGGCTAATCGGACAATTCTACGGCAACAAAACCGTATTACTCTCTTAGATAACGACGCAGCCTAATTCTCGGGCAGGGAGTGCTAATTTGACTAGATCAAGCTAAACATTCGCTGCCTATCCCAAAGACAATGCCGACAGTCCACCATCAACAGCGAGGGTTTGTCCCGTAATATAAGACGCTCGATCCGAACACAGCCAAACTACTGCCTGGGCTATCTCCTGGGGGTTCCCTGGGCGATTCATCGGCACGATCTCTGGATTAGAGGAAATTAGCTTATCAACTTCTTGACAGGGAGATTGCTGAAGCATTCCAGGAGAAATCGTATTGATTCGAATATTCTTACGAGAGTATTCCATCGCGGCAACCTGGCTCATTGTGAGAACGGCAGATTTTGTGGCACGATAAATCGAGCATCCAGGAGAACCATCCGTCTTTAAATTACAAACGTTATTGACAATCACTCCGCCACCATTTCGGAGCATCTGCCCAATCTGATACTTTAGACTCAACCACATGCCGTTAAAGTTGACGTCAATTACTCCTGCCACCATTACTTCTGACTGTTGGGTGAGAGGAAAGGAATCACCATCAATACTGACATTATTAAAAGCAATATCCAATCTGCCGTAAGCTTGGACAATTTTCTCAATTGAAGCTGCCTGACAGCGATTAAGAGTGACATCCATCTCCAAAAAAATCGCTTCTCCTCCAGCGGCAGTAATTTTCTCTACCAGCGCCACTCCTCGTTCAACATTACGGTCGGCGATCGCCACTTTTGCTCCCGCCTCCGCCATCAGTACTGCGGTGCTGCTGCCAATACTGTCTTTGATACCTACAATTAAAGCTACCTTTTCCTTGAGCAACATGTCAGCTATTTATAACCTTGAGATAGGGCGTCAGAACTTTAACCAACGGTCAGAGGAGACAAAGTCAGGGACATTCGCCCCTGGGTTCGGTGTGGAGTCCCGTCCAGCGGGATGCCTTGATGCGTAGACGGCACTAACGTGCCATCGTCTGCTTCGCAGACTGGGAAAGCTCTGCTTTCCGTCTTGTCCGAAGGACTGTGGGCGGGTAGCTTCGCCACCAGGATAGTCTCTGACTTAGATAAGAGTTGGGATTGACGGGAATTACTGTTAATTGTCATCTGAATCTTGTTTTAGATCAAGACTTTTTTGTTCATCTGGCACCAAAACAGACTAAGCTATCAGCCGTGAATTCTGAATTGTTGACCAACAATGTTACTCTTCATGTCAGCGGAGTTAAGTCTTCGAGCGATCGCTCTTTACTCCTCACAGGCACCAATTGATACCCAAGTGCTGCTAGAAGTCCCATCATCCTCATAGAAAAATTCTTTTTTCCAGATCGGTGCGTTGTGTTTAAGAGTATCGATCGCATACTGACAAGCGGCAAATGCTTCTCCTCGGTGAGGACAGCCGACTGCCACAATGACGCTAATCTCCCCAATTTTGAGCTTCCCAACTCGATGATGAATAACAAGCCGATTTACCTCTTGCCACCGACTCCGAATTTGAGCTGCAATCGAATGAAAAACGGCGATCGCCATCGGTTGATAAGCCTGATATTCTAGATATTGCACGGCTTTACCCTCAGTTTGATTGCGGACGGTACCGCTCATCACTACTACCGCACCATTGGCTGCATCATCAGCAAGGCTATAGACCTCGTTCAAAGACAGAGGAGCAATGGTAATAGCAAAACTGTCACGAGAGTTTACATCAACGTTCAGTGAAGGCAGATCGAGATTAACCATGTCTATTGAAGTCGTTTTTCTGTACTAAACTTACTTTACTAAGATTAAACAGAGATGAGAGCGATCGCAAAAAAAACCTAACTGATTCAGCCCCAACAAGCAGTTCTCTATGACCATTGATTCAGGTGTCCTCAAAAATACAATTTGGAATTGAATTTAGAATTAGCTGGCTAATCAGGTAGAATCTTCATGGCGGTTGGATTGATCTTGTGGCAACTCTTTGACAATCAAGATCAAGCTTCTCAACTTCGCCCGTCGCGGTCATAAAACATATATCATTCGGAGAATTTTATGGATTTATCTCTTATCCCTGCCCAACCTGAAGCTGGTGTAATTAACGTCTTAATCGAAATTCCTGGCGGCAGCAAAAACAAGTACGAATTTGACAAGGATCTCAACGCCTTTGCCCTTGATCGCGTACTGTTTGCCTCGGTAAAATATCCTTACGACTATGGTTTTGTGCCTAACACCTTGGCGGACGATGGTGATCCCCTAGACGGCATGGTGATGATGGATGAGCCTACTTTTCCTGGCTGTGTAATTGCCGCCCGTCCCATTGGTATGTTGCTGATGATTGACGGCGGCGATCGTGACGAAAAAATTCTTTGTGTCCCAACCGAAGATCCTCGTTACAACGAAGTAAAATCCCTCAAAGATGTTTCTCCCCATCGTTTAGAAGAAATTGCCGAGTTTTTTAGAACTTATAAAAACCTGGAGAAGAAAGTCACTGAAATTCAAGGCTGGAAAGATGTTGATGCAGTCACTCCTCTAGTTGATGAATGCATCAAAGCCTATAAATAATTAGGATAGTTATATTTACTGTAGGGAAACAGAAATGACTCTATTTCCCCTACATGATACTTTGCTCCAATAATCTCTCAGATATTAAACATGCTGGTAAAATCTACTACTCGTCATATTCGTCTTTATAGCGCCGAGGTCAAGGGCAATGAGCTAATTCCTAGTGATAATGTTCTGACTTTAGATATCGATCCAGATAATGAGTTTAGCTGGACTGATGATACTCTGCAAAAGGTATATCGTCGGTTTGATGCTTTAGTAGAAGAAAATAATGGTGCAGACTTGAGTGAATATAATCTGCGTCGTATTGGTTCAGATTTGGAGCATTTTATTCGTTCGCTCTTGTTAAAAGGTGAAATCAGCTACAATTTAGGCGCCAGAGTTCGCAACTATAGTATGGGTATGCCTAGGATGGAAAGTCCTGACACGGAAGGTAAATATATGTAGGTTTTAGGCAGTTCCTCCAGCAGCTTGCCTCCTCTGCCTCCTCTCATGGGGGTTAGCTTTTTAAGCTTGATCCTCAGCGAGCAATGGGCAAACAAGCAGCAATCAAATCAAAGATGCGTCGGCAAAGTAAGCGCTGATTAATATTTCTAATTCCGCTAAAGAATATGGCTTAAGTAGACAATCATCAAAGCCAGCTTGGGCGATCGCGTCCCTTTCTCGATCTTCAGAAAGCGCTGTTACCGCGACAACAGGGATTGTCCGTGTCAACCAGTCTAACCTTAAAATCTTTAACAGCTCAATACCGCTTATTCCAGTCATTTCAATATCTACTAGCAGCAATCCAGGCTGCCATTTTTGAGCTATGGACAGACCTTCCATCGCATTTCTGGCAGTGAGGCAATGACAATCCAATCGTTCGAGGGCAGCAGCAATATAAGTGAGATTATCTGAGTCGTCTTCCACTACCAAAATCGTGGGCTGATATTTTCTTTTCTTGAGTATCGCGCTCGAATTATGATGCACTATTGAGAAATGCCTCCATTAGCTACAGCAAAGCATTCTCATAGTGGAAATAGATTTAGAGCAACAGCCCAAATATGTATTTGCACCTGAAAAGGGATTGAATTCTGATTAATTTTATAGTTGTATCTCAGTCCAAAGTCCTCGACAATGTAGTCGCTCAATTCTAGGGCGAATGACAAACTAGCAGTTGCCACTGTTCGTCAAGACTCCGCTCCATAATCGTCTAACGACCGAATATTTTTTTGCCTGTTAACAATTTCTTAATGCTGAACCATTGGCTCAGGAAAAATCACCTTGTTCGTTCAAGTTGAACTCTAACACAATAAATCTTAAACCTACCTAGGCACTTAAGAATGTAACTTTTATCCAGCTCGTCTTAATAAAACTACCAGTATTGTTATTCTTTTTTACTCCAGTCAAAATAGTTTGTCTGTCTTACTTTCGATAGAGTCTGATATCTGACCTAAGATGCTGTATATGTTCTGAATATTTTTTTAAAATTGTCGTATACACATTAGCAAATACACCATTGTCAATAACTCAGAGCCAATTTGATGGTTTACTTGATTTGAATTCCGCACCAGGCAGTTTTCTGAATCTTGAAGCACATCAGAATATTCTGGCTTATTAATTTAGGTCTATGGACATAAAAAATAACGAGCGAAATTCCACACCAGCAGTCCTCGATAGCACCCATAAGCAGCTGGAAAGAGATATTGCTCATCGATTTCGAGCTTTTAATCGGGAAAAAATAGGCTGTGCTTCCCAAGATGTAACCTGTACTATCTTTAGTAATTATTTGGTTTTGGTAGCTGAAGGTGCGTTAACCACGTTAGAGCAGACCATTTATCACAGTGGTGAAATCAGCATGATTGAATCGTTGCGTCAAAACATCAATCAGGTTTTGAAACAAGAGTTAGACCAAATAGTTCGAGAAATGGCTCTAGTAGATACAAAGGACGTGGTTTGCGAACTCAATTATGAAACAGAAAGGCTGATTGCGATCGCTATTTTGACTACAGCACCAGCAGTGAGAAAAAAAAAGAGAGCGAATGCATCGATTAAATGATGTGACAACCAAACTGTAGATTAGAACATCTTTAAAAAACTCTAAAAAACTCTTCGTGCTTGGTATGAAGCAGTGTCCTATAGAACTTTTGGGATCCAGCCCCTTGGCACGAAACACACATCAGTTGTCTCAAGTTTCGCTTCGGCTACCACAATTGCTTTCGTCAAAAAAAGAGTGGTTTTTTATGACCACTCTTGCAATATTTTAGATTCTGCATCCTGCTGTTTTGGATAACTTAGCAGAAATCAGCAATTCTAGGCAGTAACAGCTTTTTTGTTACTAGTAGACAATTCACCTTTAGCATATTTAGCAGCATAATCATCCAAGGAAACTTGCTTAATTTTGCTAGCATTGCCCGCAGTACCAAACGCTTCGTAACGTCTGAGACAGACAGTTTTCATGTAGGCAATAGAAGGCTTGAGGAAGTGACGGGGGTCAAAGTTAGCAGGATCTTTGGTTGCAGCTTCGCGGATCGCAGCAGTGATAGCTAAACGATTATCAGTATCAATGTTAACTTTGCGAACACCACTCTTAATACCTTTTTGAATTTCTTCAACAGGTACACCATAAGTTTCAGGAATTTTACCACCGTTGGCATTGATGATCTCAATCCACTCTTGAGGTACGGAAGAAGAACCGTGCATCACCAAGTGAACGTTAGGTAGACGACGGTGGATTTCTTCGATTCTGCTGATAGCCAGAATTTCGCCAGTAGGTTTGCGAGTAAATTTATATGCACCATGGCTAGTACCAATAGCTACAGCCAGAGCATCTACCTGAGTACGTTCGACGAATTCTACCGCTTCATCAGGATCAGTCAATAGCTGATCTTTGCTCAACGTACCTTCAAAACCGTGTCCGTCCTCTGCTTCACCTTGACCAGTTTCTAGCGAACCCAAACAGCCGAGTTCACCTTCAACGGATGCTCCGACAGAGTGAGCTACTTTTACTACTTCTGCGGTAACGTTGACGTTGTATTCAAAGCTAGCAGGAGTTTTGGCATCAGCCTCTAGAGAACCATCCATCATCACACTAGTAAAACCGTTACGAATCGCTGAGTAACAGGTTGCAGGGCTGTTGCCATGATCCTGGTGCATAGCGATGGGTAAGTGGGGGTAACTTTCTGCTGCCGCCAAAACCAAATGGCGTAGGAAGTTCTCTCCAGCATATTTGCGCGCACCGCGAGAAGCCTGTAAGATAACGGGGCTGTCAGCTTCGTTAGCAGCTTCCATGATGGAGATGATTTGCTCCATGTTATTGACATTGTAAGCTGGAATACCGTAGCCGTTTTCAGCAGCGTGTTCTAAAAGCAAACGCATTGGGACGAGCGCCATAAATATTCTCCTTAATTTATATTTTTTTCAACACCGCGATCATAGATGGCGAGGTTTCCTCGCCCTCTCTCGCGGTCAAATAGTGAGTTTTTAAGAAATTTAAACTTCTTACTTGTCAATCTTAAGATATTTTTTACACTTAGAAGAAAATAATTTGCTACTTACCTAAAAATAATTTTAAAACCGAGCTTTTTTCAGCAATATTCTGGCTAATTTCTGGCAATATTCTGGCTATTTTGTCTGAGATAGCTTAAGACGGTTGATGCAGATCGAATTATCGCTCATTACGTTGATTATGCCTTCGCGGCGCAATTTTCCCATCAACCTAGTGACGGTGACTCTAGTAGAACCGATCGCACTACCGATTTGAGCGTGGGTTAAAGTGTAGGGCAAACAGCAATCTTCGTTTTGCTCTACACCGTATTCTTCCACCAGCAGGGTCAAAAAGCTCGTCAGACGGTCAATCGTCTTTCTTTGTCCTAAAGCGCTCAGCCAAAGCAATTTACGCTGATGCTGATAGCGGAAAACTTCGTATAGCTGCTGTTGAAATCCTGGCCAATTTTTTAAGTCTTGCCAATATAGCCAGGCTACTTGAGTCTGATCGACATGTGCGTAGGCAGTGATGCTAAAATTTGATTCGGCAATAATTTCAAATGCTTTGTGGGCGCCAACAAAGCCTAAAAAAGATTCTTCTAAAAGATCTAGCTCGGATTCGTCCGTGGTGATATCGATAATTTCTGGCGAGGAATTTTGACTCTGGCTAACAAGACGCACGGCTCCTTGATTAACTAAGTATATTAGTTGTGGGCGAGAAGGTATTTGTTCATCTTTGGCAAAAATACGATCACGATAGTGAGTTTGCGCCCAGTCAATAATATCTTGCCAGGTGAAAGTAGAGTTAGATTCCTCGGACAAGTTTTCAGCAAATTCCATAGTGTGAGGCGGGATAAAACATCGACGCATATTTGATTCTACATGGATAGCAATGTATCAAAAAATACTAATTCACATAACTTTTTTAAAATTAGGCTTGAACGGCAAAAACTAGGTATTTCAATTAAAAATCTATTAAAACAGGAACTGCTGTCAATTGTAGATTTGTATCAACAAAAGTTTAATGTTCAAACTGAACAAAACGCAGTCGCAGGGATTCTCGCCGACAAAATTGCTATTTCGAGTTATCAACAAATTTCAGTCAGACCCCAAAACAACCGTGTTAATTTTCTACCAGCAAAATTCTCGCCGATTATCTACAGTTGTCCGCTGGGCTTATCTCTTGCCGCGAGTTGGCAACAAACACCACAATCGATTATGCAAGAATTGATCCATTTGATGACGTCAACAACGGATGATTCTAATCAAAATCTTAGTGATAAGCTGTTAGTAGAAGCTGCCTCGACTGGCTGGTTAAATTTTCATCTTGATGCTAAATTTATCGCCCAGTGGTTAGAGAGAATGCTGCTCAATCGGCAAGTTCAGATTGGTACAGAGCAACAGGAGAGGCGGGTCGGCATTTTGTCAGGAGATTTGGCGATCGCCGAACTATTTTTTGCCCAATATATTCATGCCCGTTGTTGTAGTCTTCTACGCTTAGGTACCAGAGAAAAGTTGATTAGTTTTTCTGGTTTAGCTGCTGATCTAGAGAAAGCTAGCTGGCAAGCTGAGCAACCATCATCAATTGCTTGGTTAGACGAACAGGGAGATCTCTGGCTAAGGAGCAGTAGCGAAGTCAATCTAATCAAACAGCTATTGATCGTGACCGATGCTTGGCAAGAAAATCACCTAGAAGCTTATTGGTCAAAACTAGCCCTCAGCTTGAGCCAAAGTGCCGCTATCTTTCTGGCTGAATGCCGTTTTTTGGGTCAGGTTAAGCAGAGATATCCCCAAAAAGCGATCGCTCGCTTGGGGCTAATTGCTTTGATTCAATTTTGGCTAGAAAAAATGCTGCGGGAAAAGTTAGAGATAGCCGCTCCTCAAGAAATTTGAGAGGAAAGCTAGATATAAGCTAAACCTGTAGGCAAATTCTTTAACCCATTCTGGCTCACTGATTAAAATATCAAAGGGACTCATCTTGCTGTTACTCTAACTGTAATCGTCTACTAGGCTGAAGGAAGATTAAGAGCACCATTCTTTTTGAGCCACTGACGTTGCTCATCACTCAATCCTTGAGCTTTAGAAAATACGGCCCCATTAACATTACAGTTGCTAAAATCAACGTTTTTCCAGACGCTGCGTTCGCAGTTGGCATCCTGTAGATTCGCATTGCTCAGATTAACATCGGTTAAATGTGCTTCTTCCAAATTTGCCGAAAGCAAAATACTGTCAGCAAAGTTGATTTTAGTAAGTTGAGCATGGGCAAAGTTAGTTTCGATTAACTCTGCTGCGGCAAAATCCACTGAGCTCAATCTGGCGGCAACAAATTTAGTGTTGACTAAACTTGCATCATTAAAAATGCCTTGGTCTATAACTGAATTACTAAGATCAGTATTTTGTAAATTTGCTCGGAGCCAGCTAGAGTTTTGTATGACTGATTTTTGCCAACCACAGTTTGTTACCGTTGCCCGAGAAAAATCCACCTCGATAAATTGGGTATTAGTCAGCAAGGCTTGGTTAAAGTTAGCACTATGAAAATCAATTTGCTTGCCTACGGCTTCTCTTAGATCAGCATAAGCGAGATTTGCTCTAGCAGCTTTTATGTTGCTTAATTTACTGCCAAAGAATCTGGATTTATAGCCATTAATATCATCGAAGCTGACTTGGGATAGAATCGCACTACTAAACTCTGTTCTCTCTAAATTAGCTTGCTCTAAATTAACTCCAGCTATTTTGGAAAAGGATAAATTACTGTTTTTCAGATTAATTTTTTTGCAAGAAAGGTCGTTGAGGATAGCCCCGCGCAGATAACAATGAATAAAAACTGCTTCATCAATGTTAGCTGCTTCTAGCTTTAATCGGCTCAACTCAGCCTGTCTAAATTCATGTTTTTCTTGAAGCTTTTGCAGAACTATCTCTGGCTGAAATAATGTCATCTTATTTTACAGTCTCTATTTAATATGAGCTACAGTTGATTTGCGGCTTTGTAGTTACGGTATTTAAAATGAGTTGTATCAGCAATCATGCTCGCGATCTCAGGGCTAGATTCGCCGTAAAGATCGAGCCATTCATAAAAGGTTAGTTCTCCTCCCAGATATGCTTCAGGGTTTTTCGCGCCTTCTAACATTAGTTTGGGGATCAAGCTGTAAGCATCTAACCACGCCTGTTGGGTTGACTCATCCCATTCGCTACCAAGATAATCAGCAAAAGTTTCGATTAGGGATTGTCCTACAAAAGGATAATGTTCTTCGACTGTGCCGATCTCATGATGATAAGCACCAAGGCTTTTGAGAGCAAGGGTTAGCTGTTCAGGATTACGGAGATTTTCGACAATAATTGCGAGAGATGCAATTAATTTTTTCTCTTGAGCTGCCGCATCGGCTTTTTCAAATAAAGGTTTTAATTCGGAATGGTATTTAAAAAGATGATGGTAAAAACTAGCTGAAAATTCGACCGCACGACTTTTTACTTGGTTAAAGCTGGCTTCTAATAGTTGAATATTCAGGGTCATAATTAAATTGATTACAGTCGGCAATAAAAAGCCGAGGTTGATGAATTAGAAAAGCAAACGTACTTACTGATAGTAATAGGCTAAAAATATATGAAATACTAACATGACAAAAAAGATACCCACCAAAATGATGTGAGTACTTAGCCATAAAGCTCTCATATTCCGTATGATCACTCCCTTGGAAATACCAGGGATGGTTTTACCGTTAGGAGTAGCAGTTTTTAGCATCGGCAAAAAGCGTTTTTGAGATGACTCAATCACCCCAGTTTCGGCAACCACTCCGACCAACGCCGACAGGCTTACGCCAATAAAGACCCAGAGAAAAATAGCGTTAAAGTTAATTCCTGCTACTCCAATGGTGTGAATTAAAACGACCGCTACCAACGCTACCCCCAGAAAGATATGTAGTTTACGCCATAGTTGAATTGAACCAGGTATAGATAGTTTGAATTTCCAACCACGACTTCTTTTTCTAGCGGTTAATACCATCTCGAAAATGACAAATGCTAAGGATACATAGCCAGTAACTTGCTTATAAAGATTAGCTTGCAAAAAATAGAGAATATCAAAGGCTCGCTCTCGCAGTATGGGAATATAAATTGGGCTTACCGCAAAGGGAATCAGAATTACGGCGCAGACTAAAGTAAGAATAATTAAAGTTGAAAACTGAGGTTTCATTGATCATTCAACATTAAGCATTGATCATTCGATATTGATTATTAAATATTGAGCTGCAAAGTGGACAAGTAACACCCCTATCAATAGATCGTAGATATTTATTGTCCACTCATACAGTTAGCTAATGGCTCAGGCGCTTTGCGCCAGACTACCCTAAGCGGGCTATAAGCTAATGAGATTAGGTTTCTTCGATCGGCAGATTAATAATAATTCCGCCCATGACATCATTTAGCTCAAAAGTCTTGTCGGGATAACGCTCAAGGTGAACAGGGTGGGTGTTGTGACAGGAAGCGCAGGCTTCACTTACAGCTTTATCAGGATAGAGAGCCGAGAAGTATTTTTGACCGCCGATTTCTTGATACTCTTTGTAAGGTTCGCCAGTTTCATTAACTGCTTCCATTGCCTTTTTCTCAAATTCTGATTTGGGAGCGTGGCTATCGTTAATATTCCAGGTGGAAATTAAGTTATAGGTAAAACCAATGCCTTTCTCGTCAGCAGTTTCCGCCGCGACTTCTGAACCCAATCGAAACATTTGAGCGGGTAGGGGTACGCCACCTGTTTCTTCCCAACCTTCAGTCGCTTCGGCGGTAATTACGCCATCGGGTTTGTCTTTGCCTTCTAATGTTTTAAGTCTGCTGATCACATGCTTGGTATAGGCTGTGCGATCTGCCAACAAGACAGTATGTACATAGTCTACTGCTACTTCAGGAGAAATTCCCGCTGCTGCTTGGGTCGAACCACCGCCACCGCCGCAGGCGATCGCCGTAAAGCAAATGGTAATAGCTAAGGCAATTAAGCCAATTGTTTTGGTACTAAATCTTTGAATTGCGTTGTTCATTGTTACGATAGTCTTGGATATTTATGGTTGAGTATGGTGGAATTTATTAATTCCCGTTGCTTGACCTTTTCTTCTCTAAGTCGCGCACCAGTTGAAAGGTAGGCAATTTTTGAGTAGGAGGACGAGCAAAATTGGCTTCGACTAGTTCATCGTCGAAAATACTATTAAAACTGTGTTCTAAGCCGTGACAGTTCATACAGACCTCTTTTACCATGCGATCGCGAGGCTTAAGTGTATAGGTATTGTTGTGATTGACCAGCACCTCATCCCCAGAAACTGACCTCGGTAAGTGGCAAGTAGCGCAGGTAACGGCATCCTGACTCGGACGGGGTAAAGTGCCGATCTCGCGGAAAATATTAGCGTGGGGCGAATTTTTGTAGTTTAAGGAATGATTGTCGGCATGGCAGGTGAGACAAGAGTCTACTGCCGCCTCGTAGGTATTGACCGTATGGACGTTATGGCAAGTATTACAGCTCAGTTGGCGGTCAGCGCCATCCTTCATCGGCAAATGAGCCATTGCAGGAGTCAAAGGAGCTAATCCTTCTAAAGTACGAATACCGTGCTTACCCAAAAGAAAAGTGTCAACACTATTTTCATGGCAGCTTTTGCAGCTTTCTTCGGTAGGCTGAGCCACAAAGTTTTTCGTTTCTTCGTTCTGATGACAGCTAGAGCAGTTAACTTCGGCTAAAGCGTGGGCGCTGGTTTGCCACTGCTGCTCAATCTTGCTTAATTGAGCTTGAGTAACTTTATCTGCCAATGCTGGCTCAGAAAACATATAGGAGAAACAAAATACTAGGCACAAAAAAATTGCGTTCCAAAATCTCTGCCTTGCTCCACTCTGATCCTTGGTCTTCATGTCTTCCCTCCCAGAAACTCCTGGCTCAAATCTGGTTGAGGAGCAGCTTCTAGCTTAGTTGTCACTACGCGATCAGGCAGTGCTGGTTTGGGCAGCATCCAGGGCTGATCGAGATTCTGGCGAATAAAGCCAGTGGAGATCGAACGATGGTCATGAAAATTGTGACATCCTGCCGTCCAACAGCCATCAGCCTCAAAGCCATTGTGACTTGCTAAATCCCCTTCAATTACTCCCTGATGACAAGCCATACATAGCTCTGGCTGCAAGTTCACCCCGCGACCAAACATATGCTCATGTTCGCGATGACAGGCGGTACAGGTTAGCACGTCGATGTTCTCTCGCAGTTCCGCCCAACGGGGATCGCGAAACTTCTTTGCCCCATGTATGTCCTTTGCCATCTCTGCCTCATGACAACGGTTACAGGTATCGTTACTTACTGGTTTGAAGCCTTCGTGACAAGACTGACATGAAGCCTCAAATAAGACATGACCATTGGAGGTTTCTCCTGGTAAGAAGACGCTTTTGCGATCGAGAGCAAAGGCAGAACCCAACCACAGCACCAAAACCACCACGGAGGCAATAATGGCAAACTTAGAACTAAATAAAGCTAACGGTCGAAAACCTCGCCGTGTATTTCTTGCCATTGTTCTCTAAACCAGCATTACCAAGATAGTGGCAATGACCCCTAAGATTCCTCCCCCTGCGAAGGCAGCGATCGTTGCCTTCCCAGAATCATGGGCAAACTCACCTATCGACTCCGAACTAGTGGCTACAGTAGCGGGGCTGCTAGAGTTGTCAGAATTTAGGTCTAGGTTGTTTACCGATTGAGTTTGAGGCGGCGCAATTTCAGTATTGCTAGATTCAGGTTTCAAGGCAACCTCTGACTGAGCATAATCTGCCCCATCCAGCATGATCTCGCTAATTGCCCCGTAGGCACCAACCCAAGCTTCTTTGACATTAGGAGTCCACTTATCCCCCAGATATTGCCCGAAGGTTGTGAGTAAAGCACTTCCTACTAGCGGATAGTGAGCAGGTAAAGCACCGTACTTAACATGACGCGCTCCCAGTCCCCGTAGGGCTTTATCCAGAACGTCTGGCTTACGGAGGTTTTTTACCACCATCACTAGAGAATTTAGCAGCATCTTTTTCTGAGCTGCCATATCCGTATGCTCAAACAGCGGCTTTGCCTCTGGATTGGCAGTAAATAAATTCTCGTAAAAACTACCAACAAACTCATTTGCCTGGGGCTTAATCTCTTCAAAGCTACTTTCCAAAAGCTCCACCTGCAACCCAGCTTCTGCCTCATCCGAAGGTGTATTCTTTAAAGCGGCTTCGGGTGTCCCTGGCGTGGGCAAGGCAATTTCTGCTTCCGAATAATCTGCTCCGTCCAGCATAATTTCACTAATTGCGCCGTAAGCATCAACCCAGGATTGTTTTACCTCTGGTGTCCACTTTGCTTGAAGATACTGCTCGAAGGTCGTCAGCAAAGCGCCCCCTACTAGAGGATAGTGGGCGGGCAAAGCGCCATACTTAACGTGACGCGCTCCTAATCCACGCAGGCTTTTATCCAGAACGTCTGGCTTACGGAGGTTCTCTACCACCATGACCAAGGAATTTAACAACATCTTTTTCTGGGCTGCCATATCCGTATGCTCAAATAGCGGCTTTGCCTCTGGATTAGCAGTAAATAAATTCTCGTAAAAACTAGCGACAAATTCATTAGCACTAGGCTTTATCAGCTCAAAACTTTCTTCTAGTACTTCTACTTTCAAAGACATTGCTTATTTTTCTCTTCTCTATTTATTAATAACTTGGACTATCTAAATAACAATCTAAGTTTGATATAAAAACTGTATTTTCTTTGCTACATTCCTTTAGCTAGGGGGAGCAATAAATTGCCTGCTATGCCCAAGGTGAAAATTTAGCAGCAGTTAATGAGCGAAAAAACATATATCCGTTTATAGATTTATAGGGCAGTCCTCAAGACATTTTTGTAGCGAGATATACGATAGAATTTGCGTTTCTTAATTATGGAATCAATCTGATGTCGTTTCTGCATGTCTACTGTCAATTGGGGCTTAGATAGAGATAGAGTTTGTTTGAGAGGCATTTCAAGACTTACACGATCGCGCCTGAGGCTAGTTTGAAAAAGTGGCGGTAGAATCTTATAAATTTATAAAGATAGATGCTTATCTAAATTTTGTAGCAATATATACTGTATCAATTTGTGATGATCGCCTTAACATTAAAAGACAAAAACTAAATCTTAAAAATCAACATATGTGCAATCGAATTGAAGGCAGCCATATTTTAATGACACTCTTCAATCTTTGGCGATAAAGACAGAAGTATGATGATAATATTTTAAACATTTCAGGAACAGAGATTTTCAATAATTGCAGCTGTCAACTGATAGTTTGTCTTTAATTCAATTAATATATAAGTTCGTTTTTATGTTTGATCGCATAGTCCGTTTTATTGGCTCAATTAAGCTTGCAGTACCTTTATTGAGTGCCATCATTGGGATTCTAATCTGGGCAACCTTTTATGAAGCACAGGTGGGTTCGACTACGGTGCAGCAGGAGGTGTATAAAAGCCCTTGGTTTGGAGCATTGATGTTTATGCTGGCGGTAAATCTCGGTATCTCGGCAATGTCTCGTTATCCTTGGCGTGGGGCAAGGAAAGTGGGTTTTGCTTTGACTCACTTTGGCTTAATTGTAATTATTGCGGGTTCGGCGGCAGTAATTCATTTGGGTATGGAAGGGATGCTGTTAGTCAGAACCGATCGCAATGCGGTAGATCGCCTGAGAGTCCAGGGGGATTTGCTAGAGGTGGTCAACAGTGAAGGAGAAGTCACCCAAGGCAGTATTTTTATTCGGCAAGATGGTTCAGTAAGCCCAAAATATCTAGGCGGGCTAGAATTAGAAGCCTATACCGATCATGCAGTACGAGAAATTACGATCGCCCCAGGAGGAACAGTAGACAATCCTGGAGTCCGCTTAAGCCTTGCCAGCGATCGCATGGGGCAAACAATCGAACGTACTCTGGCAGTTTCTCCCAAAGTATATAGTCAAATGTCATTGGGACCAGCAGAACTGGAACTAGTACAGGTAAAGAGCAATGAAGAGTTAAACCGTCTCTTGAAGCCGAGAAAAGGAAAAGGGCATCCTTGGGGGGAACTGGCAATAGCAACGGGCGCGCGCCAAAAACTAGTTGATGTCAAAGCTAATCAGGGCAAAACGTTGCAGGTAGGTAAGTTCAAAGTATCAATCAGCGATTTCTATCCTGATTTCCGTTTGAACCGCGATAAGCAGCCTGCTACTGCCTCCGAGAAATTAAACAATCCTGCGATCGCTTTAGAAGTCGCGACTGACCGAGGTAGAGAACGCTGGTATGTATTCGCGAAAGCTGACTTTCCCCCTGTACGGACGTTAATTTCAGGGGAATCAATCGCGGATCTACAGGTTAATTATCAGGTGCAGCCAGTTGAGGTCAAAGACTACTTCAAGATAATTACTCAGGGCGATCGCCTTTACTACGCTGCTAAGTCCTCAACTCAATTTAAGTCGGGTACTATTGCTCCTGGAGAGACAGTTACCCCTGGCTGGGCAGATTTCCAGATTACTCTCGCCGAATATCTGCCTCGGACTCAGATCCAGAGAAAAATTTTGCCCGCGATTGATGATCAAGTACAGGGCGCCCCAGCACTGCTGGTCAAAACCAAGTCTGGACAAGAAACCTGGCTACCCTGGGGAGAAGCTAGCGCCATTCGAGATGGCGATCGCGAAATCTATGCTGCTTTTAGCCCCAAAATGCTGCAAATTCCTTTTGGGGTTAAGCTAGAAGACTTTATTGTTGACCGCAATGAGGGTTCAGAATCTGTTGCCATGTGGACGAGCAAAATTCGGATTGAAGACGGTCAAAACAATAATGTGGAACAGCGAAAGGTTTGGATGAATCACCCCACCTGGTATAAAGGTTGGAAAATTGCTCAAGCCTCCTGGAATCCTGGAGATCTACAGCAGTCTACTTTGCAGGTAAAACGCGAACCTGCTTGGGTAACAGCATTAACCTGGATTGGTTCGGCTTTGGTCATTCTCGGTATTGCCGTGATGTTTTATGCCCCTGCCCTCAGTCGGAAGTTAGGTTCGAGCAAAGAAAAAATAGCAGTGGCAACAGAATCAGCAGCAGAATCGACATCAGAAGGCGATCGTCATGAGAGTCAAGAACCCGAACTAACTACGGTAGTTTAAAATCCGTATCCCCTGGCTAACCAGTAATGCCAGTCTTCAATCGCTTCTTGAGTTGCCTCATCTGCATCAACTAATTGCAAATCGGCAACCGCATGTCTTCCAGACAATCATCTTCCAAAGCCATTCTGACTACCTCAACCTCCAGCGCTGAATCATTGGCAATCCACTTGGCAGTAAAAGGAAATCTTAAGTGATCCTCTAAATAGTAGTACCAGCCCGCGGCTCTTTCCATCTCGTCGTAGGCATCTACTACCACTTCCATGGTGATTCTCTCTTCGCGAACTTCATTTATTTCCATAATTTTAGATACGACTAAATTCTATGAAACTACTTAAGTTTATTATCGGACTGTGTTTGGGAATTGCGCTCTTTCTCATTCCCCTAAGTCAATTCTCCCCCTCTTCCTTCGAGTCGATCCAAAATATCCCCGTCCAGCTAGACGGGAGAAAAAAACCCTTAGATACGGTAGCCAGAGAAACTGTAGTTCAAATTCATGGTAAAGAAAACTATCAGGCGTTAAACGGCGAAAAGCTCAACAGTATTGAGACTTATCTATCTTTATGGGCAAATAATCGCGACTGGAACCAGGAACCGCTGATCTTATTTAACTACCGCCCATTAAAAACACAGCTAGGATTAGATTCAGAGCAAAAATACTTTACCTTTGCCGAACTAATGCAGTCCGACTTGGGAACGGTAATTCTCGCTGCTAGGGAAAAACAAGCCGCCAATCTTGACCTAACCAGGGACGAAAGAGAAGCTTTAACTATCGGCGATCGCCTGGCGTTAACAGTAGAAACAGTAAGTAGCGATCGCCTGCCTCTCGTACCTCATCCTACAGACGTGCAGGGTAAATGGCTCGACATTAATCAAGCAGGAGAATATTATGCCGAACCTGCGGTGGCAGTAGTCCAGCAAGATTATCAGGCATTAAAACAAACATATCGCCAAAATCCCTTCGCCTCGGCAACTCTCAATAATCTGGCTAATCGACTCCAGACCGATTTAGCCGCTCTCAGTCCGCAAGTCTATCCCGACGGCACTATGCAACAGAGAGAAGTTAAATTTTATCGTCTACACTTTTTTGGTAAAGCCTGGCTGCTTTATGGACTTGGCTTTATGGTCATGCTGGCTGTCTTGGCGTTTGAGTCTTTTGACTTTTACTGGGGCGCAGTAGGCATTTTTAGCGCGGGAATAATTGTCCATGGCTATGGGTTTATCGAACGAATGCAGATTGCTGGAAGACCCCCTGTGACCAACATGTATGAGTCGGTAATTTGGGTCAGCTTTGGGATTGTGGCGATCGCCCTGCTGTTTGAGTTTATCTATCGAGCTAAATACTATTTACTGGCGGCGGCACCCCTGGCTATTCTTTGCCTGATCCTGGCAGATAGCTTACCCGCGGTACTCGACTCGACTATTTCTCCCCTCGTGCCTGTATTACGGGATAACTTTTGGCTCAGCGTTCATGTACCGACCATTACCCTCAGCTATGCTGGCTTTGCCCTCGCTTACGGTTTGGGTCATATCATTCTGGGCCATTATCTCTTTGCCCCCCAAGCCAAATCAAGAATTCGTAGCCTGGGCAAATGGAACTACGGAGTATTACAGGCTGGAGTACTGCTACTGACCACAGGTATTATTCTCGGCGGGATCTGGGCGCATTTCTCCTGGGGTAGATTTTGGGGTTGGGACCCGAAAGAAACCTGGGCGCTAATTGCTTTGATGTGCTACGTTGTCCCCCTCCATGGACGTTTGGTGGGCTGGCTCAAAGATTTTGGCATGGCTGTCACCAGCGTCGTTGCCTTCAATGCCGTGTTGATGGCGTGGTATGGAGTTAACTTTGTTTTAGGAACAGGGCTACACAGCTATGGTTTTGCCGATGGTGGTTCTGAGTTGGTTGTCGGTGGGTTTGTCTGTGTCGATTTGCTGTTTGTCCTCATCACTGCCGTTAGACATCAGGGCTGGCTGGCGATCGCCAAATCTAGCTTCCCTCTTCGTCTTGGTCGTGGTTAGGTCGAGTTAAATAATTAAAGCTCCAACCATCTTATCGGCGATGTCAAATAAAATTCTGCCTGCACCGCTGATAAATAAGATCATAAATAAAGCCAGACCAACTTTTGTCCGCCCTAGCTGGCGGATACCGTCCGAGAATTCGCTAGCAATGTGAAAACCATCGAGGGGCGGAATCGGAATCAGGTTGAACAAAAATAAGACAAAGTTGAATCTGGCAATGATGTAAAAAAAGTCAAGGCTAATTAGATTTCTTAAGTTAAAGAAAAGCACAACATTAATCACGAGCATGGCAATCATGGCTAATAAAACATTAGTCAAGGGTCCTGCCGCCGAAACCAAAATATTCCCCCATTTAGGGTCGCGAAACTTGCGAGGATTGACGGGCATCTGTCCCCAGGCAATACCCGCAAACGCAAGAAAGAAGATGGAATGAACTCCCATATGAACTACAGGATTCATGGTTATATGTCCGCTGGTTTGGGGAGTGTCATCACCCTGACTCATAGCAGCAAATCCATGTCCCAACTCATGTAGAGAAATCGATAGAATCAAAACCACAACCACTCTAGCGTAGAAAACTGGCTCGCTAAATAAATAATTAATAAACATATTGGTTCGTAAAAAACACTTAGTAAATATAGATAAATCATCTATAATAACTGGTTAATATTGATATCAATATCTGAAATAATTAGCTTGTTGAGATTAAGAATATACCAAAAACATGCTAAAAAAATACATCTGTAATATTGAATTTTAGATTAGTTTTAAAATTAGTTGACAAAAAGAATCTGATTAAAGTGTGAGGCAGATGACCCGTTAAAGTCAGCGATCGCTATCACTAAGAAGATAAAACATAGTGCCAGAATCAGCTTTTATACTAAAATCTTGAGCTACAAGAGACAAAGTAGGCTGGTTATTTGCCAAATTGATGGTTTTCAAGGGGACACTGAATTAGATAGCATGGATATATCTATCAAAAAATACAGAATCGAATAGTGAATCAAACTAATTTAGATTTCCTTGCCCAGACCGATCCTGAAATCGCCGAAATTGTTGACCTAGAATTAGGTCGTCAGCGATCGCATTTGGAATTAATCGCGAGCGAAAACTTTACGTCCCCTGCGGTACTGGCAACTCAAGGCTCTGTCTTGACCAATAAGTATGCTGAAGGTTTACCAGGAAAACGCTACTACGGCGGTTGCGAATTTGTTGATCGCGCCGAACAACTGGCGATTGATCGGGCTAAACAACTGTTTGGCGCAGAAATGGCGAACGTCCAGCCGCATTCAGGCGCACAGGCAAACTTTGCGGTCTTTCTGACTCTTCTAGAGCCTGGAGATACCATTATGGGAATGGATTTATCCCACGGTGGACACCTAACCCACGGTTCTCCTGTCAATGTTTCGGGTAAGTGGTTTAATGTCGTTCAATATGGCGTTAATCAGGAAACCGAACAGCTAGACTTTGAGCAGATCAGAGAATTAGCTCTCAAAGAACGTCCTAAACTAATTATCTGTGGCTACTCTGCCTATCCTCGTATTATTGATTTTGCTAAATTTAGAGCTATTGCCGACGAAGTTGGCGCATATTTATTAGCTGATATTGCTCATATTGCTGGCTTAGTAGCAACAGGACACCATCCCAATCCCGTTCCCTACTGTGATGTGGTCACAACTACGACCCACAAGACATTAAGAGGTCCTAGAGGCGGCTTGATCCTAACTCGCGATGCCGATCTGGGTAAGAAGCTCAACAAGTCAGTTTTCCCAGGTACTCAAGGCGGCCCTCTAGAACATGTAATTGCTGGGAAAGCAGTGGCATTCGGCGAAGCACTCAAGGCAGACTTCAAGGAATATTCTGGTCAGGTAATTGCCAATGCTCAATCGATGGCAGAGGCTTTTAAAGCGAGAAACTTTAAGTTAGTATCTGACGGTACCGATAATCATCTTATTTTGGTCGATCTGCGTAGTATTGCCATGACGGGGAAAAAGGCAGATGCGCTAGTTAGTCAGGTGAATATTACCGCTAACAAAAATACCGTACCCTTTGATCCCGAATCTCCTTTTGTCACTAGCGGGTTGCGCTTAGGTTCTCCTGCCATGACGACTAGAGGCATGGGCGCGACAGAGTTCCAAGAAATTGCTAATATTATCGCGGACAAACTACTCAGCCCTGAAGATGAGGCTGTACAGCAAAACTGTCTAGATCGAGTGGCCGCCCTGTGCGATCGCTTTCCACTCTATCCTTATTTACAAATTCCTGTACCTGCCAAGATATAGGGTAATGCGGAGATAGAAGCAACGATCTAGTAACGTCAGAAGCCTGATGTTTATAAAAGTACACCTTATATTCTCCTGGAAGATAAACTCAGATGCCTGTTGAACTATATCATCTGATTGCTTTTCTCATCTCCGTTACCTTTGTCTTATGGACGATACCTGATGTTAAAACTTTGGGTTTAAAGTTGGGTATCGTGGATCGACCAAATGCAAGGAAGATTCATAAGAATCCTGTTGTCCGTGTGGGCGGGGTTTCTATTTTTGCAGGTACAATTACCGCCCTGCTAATTGTTTGGCTTCTGGGTGGATTTTCTGCCCTCGCGCCCCAAAAATCCATAGAAGTGGGGGCGGTAATCATTGGCAGTATCTTGTTTTTTGGCATTGGTTTTGCCGACGATCTGTTTAATCTCACTCCTATTTCCCGACTGTTGATGCAAATCGCCGTGGCAACTGGCTGTTGGTATCTGGGGGTGCGGATCGATTTTGTTTCTTTTCCTTTTTATCCTTTAATCAAAATTTACTGGTTGAGCCTGCCAATTACCGTAGTCTGGCTGGTGGGAATGGCAAACGCGATCAACTGGATTGATGGAGTTGATGGTTTGGCTGCTGGAGTTTCAGGTATTGCTGCCTTTGTCATGTTGGTTGTAACTCTATTCATGGATCAGCCAGCGGCAGGTTTAATTGCGGCGGCAATGGCGGGAGGCGCATTAGGCTTTTTGCGCTACAACTTTAATCCTGCTCAAATCTTTATGGGGGATGGAGGTGCCTATTTTATGGGCTTTACCCTGGCGGCAGTAGGAGTAATTGGCTTAGTCAAAACCACGGCGATCACCGCAGTACTTTTGCCCTACCTGATTTTAGCAGTGCCGATTCTCGATATGTCGGCGGTGATTTTTTCTCGTATCAGTAAGGGGAAATCGCCGTTTATCGCCGATAAGAGCCATCTACACCACTGGCTCTTAAAAACAGGCATCTCTCAGCGCCAGACTGTGTTGTTCATTTACACCCTAACCTTTTGGGTTGGCAGCTTGGCTCTCGGCTTTTCCAATATTCCCAGCGGTTGGGGATATGCGATCGGTGCGACAATGTTATTAATCTGGCAGCTATGGCAGGTTTGGCAGGTTTGGCGAGCCAGACGCAGAATTAGTAATAATATTGGTAAATCAGATCGATGAGTGCAGAAGTTATATGTATCGGGACAGAGCTACTTTTAGGGGATATTCTCAACACTAACTGTCAATATTTAGCTCAGGAGCTAGCTAATTTGGGCATTCCTCACTATTACCAAACGGTGGTAGGAGATAATATCGCTCGAATACATCAAGTGCTAACTACTGCGATTGAACGCTCCTCAATTTTGATTTTTACGGGCGGCTTGGGTCCTACCCCCGATGATTTAACTACCGAGACAATTGCTAGTTTCTTCGACACCCCGCTACAGGAAGACCCTAGCATCATTCAAGATATTCAGACTAAATTCAGTTCTGTGGGGCGGACTATGTCCCCTAGCAATCGTAAACAGGCTCTTGTTCCTCAAGGTGCAGCCACCTTGCCTAATCCCACGGGAACAGCTCCAGGTATGATCTGGCAGCCGAAGGCAGGGCTAGTGATTATGACTTTTCCTGGCGTCCCCTCAGAAATGCGGCGGATGTGGCAGGATACTGCCGTTCCCTTTCTCAAAAGCCAGGGTTGGGGCAAAGATACTATCTATAGCGAAATGATGCGCTTTCGGGGCATTGGTGAGTCGGCATTAGCCGAAAAAGTTATTCACCTGTTCGATTCTGCCAATCCGACCGTTGCCCCTTATGCAGGAAAGGGAGAAGTTCGCCTCCGTGTAGCCGCCAAAGCTAGCTCTCAAATCGAAGCCGAAGCCATAATCGAGCCTGTGGCTACAGAAATCAGGCAAATTGCTGGGCTGGACTATTTTGGTAGTAATGAAGACACTCTTGCCGCCGTGGTGGGCAAATTATTGACTGATACTCAACAAACTCTCAGCGTTGCCGAATCCTGTACGGGAGGAGGCTTAGGAGCAATGCTAACGGAAATCCCAGGAAGTTCTAGTTACTTTCTAGGCGGCATAATTGCCTATGCCAATCAGATCAAACAAAACTTACTTCAGGTCAGGCAGCAAGATTTGACTCAGTATGGTGCAGTTAGCAGCGTTGTTGCCGCTCAAATGGCCTTAGGGGTAAAACAGCGTTTACAAAGTGACTGGGGTATTGGCGTTACTGGGATAGCAGGACCTGGCGGCGATGATACCGATAAGCCCGTTGGCTTAGTCTATATCGGCATCGCTACTCCTAAGGGCGAGACTTCTAGCCAAGAGTATCATTTTGGCAAGACAAGAGGTCGAGAGTTGACTCGCTACTTAAGCTCTTGCTCTGCCCTCGATCTATTACGGCGCAGACTTATCGACAACAGCTAGTTTGCTTGAAGCGACAAACCACTGTTGAATATACTGCATCTGTAGTTGACTTTGGGTAATTAGCACTCAGTTAATGGTGGTTAGCTCAGGTCTAGCTTGGCTCTACCGTGTAGCCAATCGTAAATACGATCTAACTCTTCTAGGGTAATCAAACCATACTGCCAGAGAATCATCGGAATAGGGGCAGGATGATCTTCGACAGATTTTTTGACAATCTCGATTGAATCATTAGAAAGAGCAAGCTCCTCTTTAAGAAATTTGATAAACGTGGCATAAATTGCAGGTTTCATGGCGGCTGGGGCTGGAGTAAGTTTTCCAATTAGGTTATGTGTAATATGTAGGAGCTGAGATAGTGCGGCTTGGGCTAGATATCCGAATGGCAAATCCAAATCGTTTTTGCCATTATTAAACCGTTTTCGAGCTTCGTCAGTGTTTTGGATCGCCAAAGAGCTGAACTTTGTTTTGAGACATTCAACCCTTTGCTGAAGTCTCAACTAATGCAGGTTGCTCTTCTAAGTCAAACCTCACAGTCGTATCGCGGATAGAAATAGCTAAGATTAAAAATCTTGAGTCTTAATAATGACACAAATATTCTGTTACGTAAAAACACTTAACTAAACTATATTATTTAAAAAGATAATCTTTTCCTCCCGCTTTAGGCTCTTCCTTAAGATAGAACCAGAACAATCACTAAAAAAGATTAATGTCACCTTAAGGTTTGACTCAATTAAGTGACCAAGTTGATTTAATTTTTTTTGCTATTAACGGCTACCAAAGATAGATCAGAAAAACTATTCTCGCAAAACATAGCCAATCCCTCTCACAGTTTGAATCAGCCTTTTCTGCTCTGGGCTTTCTATCTTCAACCGTAGATAGCGAATGTATACTTCAATCACATTGGATTCACCACGATAATCGTAACCCCAAACATTTTCAATTATTTCTTCCCTAGTCATTACCTGTTGGGGATGAGACATCAAATACTTGAGCAGTTCAAATTCTTTCATGGTTAACCCAATCACTCGATCATCTCTGATGGCTTGACGAGTGCTTAAATCTAGAATTAGTCCGCCAAATCGCAGCTGTTCGGGGATTGCTGTTTCTGTCTGAAGATAAAGATTGATTTGCTCCAGCAGTTTTTCTTTTTGATATGGTTTTAGTAGGTAATCGTCGGCTCCCGCTTCGATGCAGGCAACTCTTTCGGCAACTGTTTCCTGCTCTACCAACATCAGGATTGGAATATGCGCTCTGGCTCGACGTATTTGACGACACAAATCAAAGCCATGTTTCCCCGCAAATGTTCGGTCAACAATCACCATCGCTGGCTGATAAGTACTTAGCTTAGACCATCCCAATTGCGCTGCTTCAGTGATAGGCAGGTACCCCAGAGCTTTTAGATCTAGGCTGGCTGGCTGGGCAAAAATACCGTCTGTAAGTAACAGAATTGATGATTCAGCAGTGCCATGTTTGTCGATCACAATATTACTTCCCCTTGCAAAAATCATGTTAATGCTAACTTAAGGCAGCTCCACTGAGGTGGGTTTGGCAATATGAGGCAGTCCCCAGCCCAGCTTTTCTCGTAAGATACGGAAAAATTCTGGCGATCGCAAACGAATAAATCGGGCAGGATAAATCGATTTTTTTACTTCGATACGATCTTCAGGCAAGATATAGCAGCCCCCATTACCATCAACGACCATTACCATCCGATTGGGAGTGGCAGGAAAGACATTTACGGGTTCGCGATCGCTAAAAACTAAAGCTCGTGAAGCTAATGAGTGAGGGCAAATCGGCGCTAGCTGCAACACAGGCACGTCAGGAGTCAAGACAGGACCCCCAGCGCTAAGAGCATAAGCCGTTGAGCCTGTTGGAGTCGAAATGATAATGCCGTCTGCCGCTACATCAACTGGCGCATGTTTGCCAATCTGAACCTCAAAGTGGCACATACTGGTCAACGGCTCACGATGCAGCACCATTTCATTAAGACTCAAAGCTTCCCACAACAGAGCATCGTTACGAAATACCCTGACAGCCAACATAGAACGTTCTTCGACGCTGTATGTTCCTTTGATTAATAGTTCTAGAGCTTCATCTAGATGACTGAGGTAGGTTTCGGTTAAAAACCCCATGTGTCCTGTATTAATTGTTAACAGGGGAATTTTGCAGGGGGCAAGCTGGCGAAATGCAGACAGAACCGTACCGTCGCCTCCTAAAACAATCGCAAATTTGATCTCTGAATCAAAGCCTGGAGGTGTCAACTGCTCAATACGAGTATGGCAGACAGGACTGCCGGGGGTTGAATATTCCAGGATTCCTCCCACTCCACTTGCCACACGGACATCCCAATCTGAATCCGTTAGCTTTTCGGTAATTTCTGAGGCAATCTTGCAGGCAATCGGCTTTATATCGTTATAAATAATGCCGGCTTTGGGCTTTGACACAACTAATTTAGATCCCGTACTAATCTGGTCTAAGTATTGAAAAGATTTCAAGACTAGGTAGATAAATTATCGTTTTTTGAGAAAATCCTCTCAGCAAACTTTCGCCTAGTCTCTGGCAACAATCTGATTTTAGATTGAGGTTAACTTTACTTGATTGTGGTGATGATGAGCGTAACATTTGCTCTTCTCATAAAACTCATGAAAACTAAAATGATAAAATCTTATCTTCTAGCCTATCGTGGCGTAGCTAAAAAGAATAGTCTCAGTCTTTGCACCTTGAGCGCGCAACAGAGAAACTTAGCTCTCCTATTGCGTTAAATTTCTGGTGCTGATCTAAAAAGCCCCCCTAAACGAGGAGCTTTTGATTCAATTAAACTCTAATTGTTCACAACAGATTAGGTAAATCGAAGTTCACCATACCTATTACAATGCGTTACCACGAGGCAATACTTCCTCTGGGAATTCAAAGTTTTGATGTGGTTGGTCTTGTGTCGCCATCCATGCTCTGAGACCTTCATTGAGCAGGAT
>JBCBWB010000440.1:0-557 GCA_039817275.1 Cyanobacteria bacterium J06648_1
TGCACAGTTCTTGTTGAGCTTATGCGAACAAGAAGCAGAACGAAGAGCACAAATGCGTCTGGTTCGCGCCACAAGAGAGGCTCAACTACCCGCCGTAAAAAGTTTAACCAGCTTTGAATTTGACCATTGTCCTACCTTCAATCCTGCTCCTTTCATGCAGCTAGCTGATGATGATAGTTGGCTAGATAAAGCCATGAATTGTTTGCTCTTTGGCCCTTCTGGTGTCGGTAAAACTCATTTATCTCTGGGTCTAGCTAGAGCCATGTTAGAGGCTGGACGACGCGTCAAATTCTTTAATGCCCTAACCCTAGTCCAGCAACTTCAGCATGATAAACAACAATTGCTGCTACCTTCCAGACTCAAGAAACTTGACCGCTTTGACCTGCTAATTCTTGATGATTTGGGCTATGTCCAGAAGTCTGAGGCAGAAACCTCTGTTCTTTTTGAGCTAATTGCTCATCGCTATGAGCGCAAAAGCTTATTAATTACTGCTAACCAGCCCTTCAGTAAGTGGGATAGTATTTTTCCCAACTCGATGATGACTGTCGCCGCTGTCG
>JBCBWB010000441.1:0-555 GCA_039817275.1 Cyanobacteria bacterium J06648_1
TCTTAAGGTGGCGCCGCAACGCCCGAAAGCATTACGGTTTATGATTGGTGACGACTCAAAAATAGAACTAACATAATCACTCTTAAAGTAGAAGCTCATTAGAGTAAGTCTCTACGAAATAAAATATATGCAGCAAACCGAGAGAAAACCCCGTAGGCTCCTAATTACGGGCGGAGCAGGCTTTATTGGCTCTAACTTTGCCCATCATTGGTCAAAGAGTTATCCAGACGATCGCCTTGTGGTCTTAGATGCCCTGACCTATGCGGGAAACCGTCAGACTCTTGCTAGCTTGGAAGACAAGCCCAACTTTAAATTTGTTCAGGGAGATATTTGCGATCGCCAGCTCGTAGATCAGCTGTTAGAAGTAGAAGATATCGATACCGTGGCCCATTTTGCGGCGGAGTCTCACGTAGACCGCTCGATTCTCGGTCCAGGGGCATTTGTGCAAACCAACGTCGTGGGGACTTTTACCCTGCTTGAAGCCTTTCGCCAACGTTGGAATCAGAGGCAATCCCAAAGCGATCGCTCTCTTGATACGCATTCCCTTGCGCCGCA
>JBCBWB010000442.1:0-554 GCA_039817275.1 Cyanobacteria bacterium J06648_1
AGTCTTGACTAGGGGGGAGCAGGTATTACGAGGGGAGAGATTTGAATACAATCTGGTGGCGGATCGAGGGACAATTTTTCAGGCGGGAGGAGAGATTTTTCAGCCGACCTTGAGTCGTGATACCGATTTTAACCAGAAGCTAGCAGCCGAATCTGGCATTTTAGACAGAGCCTTAAGCGATCGCCTATTCGACAGTCAGCCTCTAAGAGAAGTTAGTGCCGCAGAAGGAATAGGAGTTAGTTTGGGTAGTCGGGGCATCGATTTGGTGGGGGATAATAATTTTGGTGGTGGCTCAACCATTAAGCGGCTGAGGTTTGAAGCCGACCGACTAGATTTTGAAACCGATAGCTGGACGGCTGATAATCTGCGGCTCACCAACGATCCCTTTTCTCCTCCAGAATTAGAGTTACGAGCCGAGACAGCTACTTTTCAGCGGTTTGATTCGGTAGAAAGTAAGCTGACCACTACCAAATCGCACCTGGTCATTGACGATCGCTTTCGAGTACCCCTGCTGCTTAGTGCCTTTACCTTTGATAATAGCCCTAGTAGACCTG
>JBCBWB010000443.1:0-553 GCA_039817275.1 Cyanobacteria bacterium J06648_1
GGGTTAGAGGCAAAAGTTGCTTTTGGTAGTGAACTTCATGAGTTTTGGGATCGAGATGCAAATCTCCCCAGACTAAAACTGGTGAGGATACGTTAATTTCTCGACGCAGTAAGGCTCTAATTCTGGCAGTTAGTTCGTCAAAATCGAAGGGCTTGACTACATAATCATCTGCCCCCGCGTCTAGTCCCAAGACTTTATCATTTTGGCGATCGCGAGCCGTCAAAAGCATAATGGGCATGGTATGGCCCTCTGTCCTAATTTTCTGGCACAGATTTATGCCATCGATATCGGGTAGCATCCAGTCGAGAACTACCAAATCAAAGTCAAACAGCAAAATAAACTCCCAGCCCATTTCACCTGTGCTGGCAATATCTACGGCGTAACGCTGCTCGACTAGCTTACTCGCCAGCACCTCCATTAGTTGTTCATCGTCGTCGATTAGTAAAATTCTCATAAATAAGCCAATTACTTCTCAAGAACATATTACAGCTTATTTTTTGGCTAGATAGCTTTACTTAAATAAACAGATCCCCAGCACGAATCAGGCGATCGC
>JBCBWB010000444.1:0-552 GCA_039817275.1 Cyanobacteria bacterium J06648_1
ATTTTATCCGAGTTTGGCAGATAGATGATTTAAATAGTTGTTTAAATAAAAATAAAAACAAAAATAAAAACAAAAATAAAAGCAATCAAATATCAACTAAAATCCTCAAAGGACACAATGATAATATCTGGTCAATCGCTTTTAGTCCCGATGGTACAAAAATAGTTAGCGGTAGTAGCGATAGAACGGTAAAAATTTGGAATTCTCACAGCGGACAGTGTTTAAAAACATTATCCGGTCACCCTTACGGGTTCGCCAGTCGCTTCAAGTCGGGGAACCCGCCCAACGCGCTGGCTCACAGTCGTCCGGTACTTTCTGTTACCTTTAGCCCCGATGGAAATACAGTTGCTAGCTGTGGTGGTCATTCGATTATTAAACTTTGGAATGTTGAAACTGGAGACTGTTTTCAAACAATTCAAGAAAAAGCTTCCTATACTATCAAATTTAATTCCACCGGTTTAATTTTAGCTAGCGGTCATACCAGCGGAATGATTAAACTTTGGGATATCAAAAACGGCGAATGTATCCAAACTTTAGGACAGTTTGGTAAAC
>JBCBWB010000445.1:0-548 GCA_039817275.1 Cyanobacteria bacterium J06648_1
TCACTGGGGGAGGTGACTAAATACAAGTGCGATCGCAAAAGTTGTTGATATCGAGCAAATCCCATCAAATTACTTTCAAGGGTATAAACTCGATAGCGGATTTGCTTGAATACTTTACCCAGTGAAAATTTATTGGAAACTGTAGAAGCAGCCTTAAAAGGAGGACTAACGCTGGTACAGTATCGCGAAAAAACAGCGGATGATACTGTTCGTTTGGAACAAGCGAGAAAACTTTGTCAACTATGCCACGAATATGACGCATTATTTTTGGTCAACGACCGGATTGACTTAGCTTTAGCGGTAGATGCGGATGGAGTGCATTTAGGACAACAAGATATGCCCATATCCATCGCTCGCGATTTGCTCGGTCCTCATAGGCTGATAGGTCGTTCTACCACAAATAGTGACGAAATGCAAAGGGCAATTACCGAGGGTGCAGATTATGTTGGTGTTGGTCCAGTCTACGAAACACCTACAAAAGAAGGTAAACCAGCAGCTGGTTTGCAGTATGTTAACTATGCGGCAAAAAATTGTCCCATACCCTGGTT
>JBCBWB010000446.1:0-547 GCA_039817275.1 Cyanobacteria bacterium J06648_1
ATTAGAGATTTAATGGGGCTTACTGCCGATGAACCTATTCCTACCGCTCAAATTGAAGTGGTAAAAATGGGAACAACGGTGGCAACAAATGCTCTCTTAGAAAGAAAAGGCGATCGCCTGGCGCTATTGATTACTAAAGGCTTCAAAGATGCTTTGCGGATCGGCTACCAAAATCGCCCCGATATCTTTGCCCGTGAGATTATTCTGCCCAGTATGCTTTATGAAACTGTGGTGGAAATCGATGCTAGGCATGATGCCCAGGGTAATGAATTGAAGCCTGTCGATGTTCGGCAGGTAAAACAAGATTTAGAGACGGTATATCAAACGGGAATTAGAGGTTGTGCGATTGTTCTGATGCATGGTTATCGCTATCCCCAGCATGAACTTCAGGTAGCTGAAATTGCCCAAGAGATTGGCTTTACTCAGATCTCGATTTCCCACCAGGTAAGTCCGCTAATGAAGCTAGTCAGTCGGGGAGATACGACGGTAGTGGATGCCTATCTTACGCCGATTCTCCGTCGCTATGTTGATCGCCTGAGCGATCGCC
>JBCBWB010000447.1:0-547 GCA_039817275.1 Cyanobacteria bacterium J06648_1
TGCTAATCCTATAGGATTAGCAGTTAGCTATCAAATTATCGTCGATAGACACCACGGAGAATTAAACTGTTTTTCCACTCCTGGTGAAGGTACGGAATTTATAATTGAAATTCCAGTTATTCAAAGTTAGGAGATGGGGAGAGGGGGAGATGGGGAGATGGGGAGATGGGGAGACAAGGGGACAAGGGGACAAGGGGAGGGGGAATATAGCTTCTTACATCTTACTTATTCCTAATGCCCAATGCCCAATGCCCAATGCCCAATTCCCAATTCCCAATTCCCAATTCCCAATTCCCAATTAAACCAACTTCAAGTCAGCATACTCGGCTAGCATGTCATCACTAGTTAAGGTGTCACCATTGGCTTGGGGTGTCCACAATATCTCGAAGGCTAGCAGTTTATCGCTGGGAATACCACCGAATTGACTTAGTGCTTGACGTAAGTCTTCCGAACTATTGATGTCTTTGATTTCGGTTTTACCTAATGTTGCTGCAAGTAAGGTGACAACTATATATTCTCCGGGACCTTGAGTAATTAAATCGGTAGG
>JBCBWB010000448.1:0-546 GCA_039817275.1 Cyanobacteria bacterium J06648_1
CGGTCTTTCATTTCGGTTTCAGTAGCTGCACCAACTTTGATCACGGCAACACCACCAGAAAGCTTGGCTAAACGCTCCTGTAGTTTTTCTTGGTCGTAGGAGGATTCGCTGGCTTCGATTTGGCGGCGAATCTGTTCGCAGCGGCTCTTAACACCTTTTTCGTTACCTTCGGCAACAATAGTAGTGCTGTCTTTAGTAATGTTAATACGGCGAGCAGTACCCAGCATTTCGACGCTTGCTGTTTCTAGTTTTAGACCAGCATCTTCAGAGATTACCTGTCCGCCAGTCAGAACAGCGATATCTTCTAACATCTGCTTACGGCGATCGCCAAATCCAGGCGCTTTGATTGCCGCTACGTTAAGTACACCACGCAGACGGTTGACGACTAAAGTTGCGAGGGCTTCTTTTTCGATATCTTCAGCGATAATTAGCAAAGGCTTACCCTGACGGGCAACCTGTTCGAGTACGGGGACAAGATCCTGCACTAGGTTGATTTTTTTGTCAGTAATCAGCATTAGAAGAGCCTTTAATTCTGATTACTGACAA
>JBCBWB010000449.1:0-545 GCA_039817275.1 Cyanobacteria bacterium J06648_1
CATAGAGAGTAAGGCTTTGAACAAATAAGTTAGTGATCGCTCCTGTAACAGTAGCCAGAGCAATCCAGACAGAGAGAGGCAAAGTTGGTGTTTGATAGAGACATGCCTGAGAACTATCGGCGCACAGTAGCTTAAGAGCGATAGGATCTCTATTTTGCACGAAGATAATTCCTAGAGCAGCGATAATTAATGCCAGTAATAATATTTTTAGCCGACTCATAAATCCCTCTTAATTAAGATGAAAATTCTAACCGTAACTTTAATTGGCAAATAAATTTATGTTGTCATTCTACTTTGCTAGATTAGATATCCGTAATTTTTTTCCCGTTCTTGAGTCTAATCTCAGCTAAATTTTCTCTAGAATAAAGTTTAGCAACCTCAGGTAAATACAGCATGCTTATTACGGAAGCCATCAAGGTCGAAAAAATTGCGATCGCCATTAATGATCTACCCCAGCATTTATCGGGGAAAAAAATTGCCCAGCTTTCCGATTTGCACTACGACGGTATGAGGTTAGATGCTGCTACCCTCAAAAGAGCGATCGC
>JBCBWB010000044.1:0-30980 GCA_039817275.1 Cyanobacteria bacterium J06648_1
TAAGGGGAATTACTTAAGCTGTATGAAATACAAACAAAATACAGTTTTACAGGAGCGAGTAATATGAATTGGGCAACTAAAGATTTAGCAGGAGAGGTTTGTTTCCGCCCCAACTTTTTTCAAACGAAGGGCAGAATTGACTATTTAATTGATGAATATCTCAGTTATGAGGAGTTAAGCGATCGCCTGGAAGATTTACCAGATCGGTTTATTGACCCCCAACCCCGTCCATGGTCAAACATAAATTGGCAAGATATTAATCCAGAACAAGTAATCGGTCTTGAACTGGATATTTTTTTGTCTATTATTAAGGGCGCACTCGATACGGAAGCACCAATTAGAGACTATACCCAAACTAGCAGACAGTACCTCGAACCGATTCATCCTTCTATGGCTCGATTTGTAGGGGGAATAGTGGCAGATGACGGCACAATTAGCGAAATCGGCTTGTGGGAGAAGGAAGAGCGACAGCATACCCCAGCTTTAAAAAAGCTCTATCAATGCTTGGCAAACAGGTCTGTCAGATCGTCAGCAAAAACGGCTAGAAGCTATCAACCCCAGACAAATCCCTACGAAGATTTATACAAACATGGGCTACATCGAGTTGCTACAGAATATGGCGCAGCCTGTCTCTACCTATGGCTAATGTCCCACACAACAGGAACAACTCAGCAGGTTTTAGGAGAGTTGCTACAGGATGAAGTCAATCATCTAACCAAGTTTTGGGGCATGGGTATGTGGCTCTATCCTGATGGTGCAGCGCAGCTTATACGCTATCTTCTTAGCCAAATTCATACCATCCTACCTGTATCTTGTGAGTCAAACCTAGAACCTCAAGCAAATATCAAATCTACATTTCAAGGCATGATGTCGGTTTTAAACTGGCAGTCTTGGTCCATGCTGCATCGAGGCGAGTTGATTTATACCTTTATCTGGATTTTGAATCGGATGTGGCGCTGGAGTGGTCAATTGACTCCAGAGTATTTACACTCGTGCTGTGCCACCCCAGAGTTTTTTGAGAACCAGAGTTATGAAAACCACAGTGTCGATACCAAAGACTCCCAGTCTGAAGTGACCATTCGAGAAACTGCCATTAGCAGTAACTAATCCGTTTAGTTTATATCGTCCTCAACTTAAAATAATTTCTATGACAGCTCGACTACTAACTAATTTTTCAACCGCAATCGATCAAGCCAGATTACCCAAGCATGTTGCTGTAATTATGGATGGGAATGGTCGCTGGGCAAAACAAAGGGGTTTACCCCGCATCGAAGGGCATCGTCGTGGGGCAACTGCCCTCAAAGAAATGCTGCGCTACTGCAAAGATTTGGGTATTAGCACTCTAACAGCCTATGCTTTTTCGACCGAAAATTGGGGTCGTCCCATCACCGAAGTAAACTTTCTGATGGGCTTATTTGAAAGGCTATTGCAGCAAGAATTGAAAGAAATGGAAAAAGAAGAAGTCTGTATCAACTTTATCGGCGATTTGACTCCTCTACCTCAGTCCTTACAGCAAGAAATCCGTCGCTCAATGGAGCGGACTCGCAATAATCAAGGGGTATTTTTCAACGTGGCAATTAACTATGGTAGCCGCCACGAAATGATTAATGCCTGTAAAGCGATCGCTCAAAAGGTTCAGCAGGGAGAATTATCTGCTGAGGCGATCAATGACCAAACTATTTCTCAGCATCTATATACTGCCGCTAGCCCCGATCCTGACTTGCTGATACGCACCAGTGGGGAAATGCGCCTGAGTAACTTTATGCTCTGGCAACTGGCATATACCGAAATTTATGTGACTGATACTCTCTGGCCTGATTTTGGCACTGAACAGTTTAAGCAAGCGATCTCCTCTTTTCAGCAGAGAGATCGCCGTTTTGGTAAGCTCAAGTAGCTTAAACTAAACCCTGGCTACTAGAGAAAGATGTCTTGCTCATGAAATACTAAAAACTTCTACTTACTTATCATAATTTGCCCGGCAATTGAACATAGGCGACCTAGCATCTTTTAGTTCTTCCCAAGAGGAGATCAGTCCCCAGAATATAACTAGGCGAATTGGCGTTGTTGATTTAAAGTATCCTCCAAAGGGACAACGTAAAACTGAAAAATAACTTGTTCGTAGCTTTTAGCTATTAGCTTTTTAATCGATCTGCTTAATTATCAACTTTTTAAAATCAGACCTCGATTCAGCAACGCCGCAAATTTATTCTCTTGTCCGTAAATTTTGATAAATAACAGCTTTAATTGATTGGCACAAGGGAATTAACAGTGCGCCATAAACAAGATTGATGAGAAGCAGAATCATTATTGATAACGCAGTCGTAATAGTATTATCTGTTGTTCCCAACACAGCACTGATAGCCACACCCCCAGTAATCAAAATTAGAAACGGTAAGAAGGGAATAAAAACCACACCACCGAAAGTGAGTAAACCAGAAGAGTCAACATGAGACAGATCAAATATTGAGCCGAGTGTGAGTGGTAGGGTAGAAACAAAAGAAAGTAACCAGAGCGTTATTTGAATTGGTAGAATTGCACCCGTAACCAAGTGCCAGCCAGTATTCACCGACTCGGAAACGGAAACATCATCCTCTACTGCTAAGGAGATTTCATACAGAAAAAGGCGCGATCGCATCCTGTACCAGATATAGGATGAGGCAAGGGCGATCGCATACCACCAAATCCAATAGCTTTGGCTCAAAAATGGGAAAGGAGAGTTTCTTATTAATGGTAATGATATCAGCACGAGCAGAACTCCTTTGGCGTATAAAATTATACTCTCCCTAATACCAGCACCGAAGAAAAGCCAAGTCTTCGGCTTGATTAGTCGCCGCGCCTCTCGAATCGTTTCAGAATTCCCCGTCAATTCACCATAGGTTAGACGGGATAAAAGCCCCATAGTTGCAGCATACTTTGCCCAGCCATAGACAGGGACGAGAATCCAGCCACAAGCAATAAGAGCCAAACGATAATATTCAACAAAGCGATCGCGGTAGATACTCCCAGCTACTTTAAAAAGTCTGCCGAAACTCCAAATATTCATGATGATTAATTCTGTAATTGAACTTGAGGCTAAATTCAGGGCTAAATTACGGTGAATCAGGCAACAATTCAAAGTAGTATCCCCGCTCGGGATTGGCTTTTACCTTGACTAACGCGGTTTCAATTGTGCGATCGCCCGATGGTAAAAACTGTACCTGACTATTTGCCCCCGCGATACTTTGATTTTGCTGGCGTAGGGTATCTTTTAGAGCCGATCGTGTATTTTCGCTCGTTAGTCCTTGGGCGATCGCTTTGGTCGCATCATAAGACATAGCAGTACGCCAGGTTAGAGTGGCTTCTGTTCCCCAGCTAGCAAGAGCTTGAGCAGTAAAATCTTGAGCTGAATCCTGTTGATAATGGAAGGGTACGGGTAAAACCACACCGTTAAGATCTCCCTGTCCCGATTGCGTAATTTTAGATGTATTGAGGGAAAAAGTACCCAAAAGCGCCATTTTCCAGTTATTTGCTCTTGCTAAGTCGATCGCCCGATTCAGTTTATCGATGTGCGGGGCTAGCAACACTGCCTCAGCACCGCTAGAAATCAGATTGTTAACGGAGTTTTCGGCATTAAAGTCGGGTGCCGCCAGATCGCACTGAGTATTAATATGATTTCCCCCTTTTGCTTGCAATGCTGGTATAAAAGCATCTTTGAACGTGACGTTATCTGGGGCTTGGGAATCAAAACAAATTGCGACATTCTTCCGTTTGGCAATCTTAACCGCATATTCTGCCAAAGTATCCGCCATTTCCCGATTGGTTGGTGCAGCCCGAAAAATATAGTCACCAAAGTTGGAGAGTTTTTCTGAAGTGCTGGTGGGGGTAATCATCACTACTCCCGCTTTCTGGTATATCTCTGCCCCTGCTAGGGAAGCATTGGAAGCATTGGAGCCAACTACCGCCAGAATGGATTTGTCTTTGACTATCTCTTGAGCTATCTGTCGAGCCAGGTTGGTATCGTTTTCATCATTAACAATCAGTACCTGTAATTTTCCTCCCTGCTGGTTAAACTCTGCTTGGGCTTGGGCGACACCCCGCAGCATTTCTTGTGCTACGTCCAGATTTGAGCCAATGGGGACAACTACAGCAATCTTTTTGATCAACGCCTGTTGTGGGGCGAGCAAAGCATTATTTAAATAAATCAGCGTTTCTGGATCTTTGGGCTGCTCCTTTCTAGACTTGTGCCAGTAGGCTATTGCTTGTTCATAATTGCGATCTCCATAGGCAGCAATACCATTCTTTTTGGCGGCGGTAGCATTCGCAGCAATTAACATCTTCTCTCCCCCACTAAATCGCCGACTCATGCTGGACTCGGATTTAACTCCAACTGGCTGTTTTTGCAGAACCTTTTGAAACAAGCTTGTATCTGACAGAGGATTGTCGGCTGGAGAGCTAAAAGGCTGAATTTTTAACCAGCCCCATATTCCTAACGCCCCCAGCAAGATAAAGACAATTGGCGGGGGGGCTTTTCTAACTTTCTTACTCATGATTTCTCCTGATTATGAAAACGTTTAAATCTCTGCTCAATTTCTGCTTCTAGCGACAAGCTATCAATCTCGTCTGCGAGGGCTTCATTCGGATTTATCGCCAGTTCAGATTTCGCTTCTTCCAACAAGGCCCGTTTCTCAATCCCGTTTTTAGCGGCGGCAAACTGCGATCGCGCTCCATCTAAGTCAAACTCGCTGGAAATGCCGCCCATTTCTGCCATTGCCTGATTGACCAAAGCTAATGATTCTAAGTTTTCCAGCTCCAGCTTGTATGCTTCAAGCCGTTCGGTTTCTCGCTTGAGCTTGGCTCTAGCTTTATTCATCGTGATTTGAGCTGTCTCTACCCGCTCACTGAGCTGAGGCAACACTTTCTCAATAGCGATCGCTCTAGTAATTGCTAACCTGGCAGCATCTTCGTTTCCCTGGCGATAGGCGAGCTGTGCCTGGGTTTCTGCCTCCTGATAATCTTGCAGCTTATTGTTGTATTGCTTTTGCGCCAGATTATAGGTTGAGACTACTTTCGCCACCGCGTCTGATAAATAAATGATCGATTCCTGCATTGAGGCGATCGATTCTTCGGCAACTTTTGCCGCCACTTTCCCTCCTGCTTCGACGGGCATCCCCCACAGACGCTTCCATACCGCAACAGAAGTTCTGCCCGCAGTCTCTCCCAACAGCCAATAGGTAACTTTCTTTGGCGTAATTTTGTTCATGACTTTAAGTACTGAAAATAATAGTTGTCTTAGATAGGCTAACTATGCTTAGTTAAAACCCATGTAAATATTGAGTAAATCCTAAGTTAAAATTGATAAAAAGTAAAGTTACGAATAATCAAATCATTACTAAGCACTAAGAAAAGCCTTTGTGTGTTTGGTTTTGAGAGATATTTGATAAAATATGGCACGACCTTCCAATCACAATTTTTCTATGGCAAAGCCTTCCTTGAAAGCTTCCGAGGCTGGAGTGCAGACGGCAAAGCAGACGCTTAAAATTACAGGCATGACCCAAAAGGAGTTGGCTCGGCAGGTAGAGTGTAGTTCGCAACCTGTGACTAATTTTTTTCAAGGTAAAGCGATCGACCAAAATCTGTTTATCAAATTCTGCGATCGCCTCAATCTGGAATGGCAGGAAATAGCAGGCTTGACTCAGGTAACTACTCCTCAATTCATAGAGAATAAGGCTGAGGCAAAGCAGAAGTTAGAGTTACAAGAAGAATCACCTGATATTCCGAGTTTAGTAGTTAAGCTGCGATCGCTAGTATCACCCTGGATCGAGGAACAGTGCGGGACGATGCGAATTTTGGATATGTCTCATCCTGTAGAAATTAACGATATTTATACCAATGTCAATATTCTGGAGAAGATTACAGGCAGAATTCATAAGAACATCGAGCAGCTTATGGAAGAATGTGACTCCGAAGAATTTGAGCGTTTTAGTTTAGGCAAGATTACTCAGGCGCCTATTTCTGGTTCAGAAGCGATCAGTAAATATCAAAAGCTGATCATTTTAGGCAAGCCTGGAGCGGGTAAAACTACGTTTCTGCGGCATCTAGCGATTCAATGCGATCGAGGACATTTTGACGGGTCGAGAGTTCCTATTTTTGTTAACCTCAAGCGTTTTGCCGAGTCTGTTAATCAGCCCAATCTCTTAGAATACATTTCTCAGCAGCTTGCTAATTTTACTTTTCCCAGAGCGAGCCGCTCGACGGTAGAACAGTATGTGCAGGATTTTGCTGCGGTTTTGCATGAAGGGCGAGGATTGATTTTGCTAGACGGTTTAGATGAAGTTCGCGCCGAAGATAGCGATCGCCTAATACGCGAAATTCGGGAATTTTCCCTCCAGTTTCGTCATAATCATTTTGCCATTACCTGTCGGATTGCCGCTTGGAAATATAATTTTGTCAAGTATACCGAGGTAGAGATAGCCGATTTTGAGTTAGAGCAAATCGAGGCATTTGCTGAGAAGTGGTTTCAGCACAAGCAAATTTCCCACGCTACTTTTCTACAGCGCTTGGGTCAAAATCCCCGTTTACAACAGCTTGCGGTAAGTCCTATGCTGCTAACTCTAGTATGTCTGGCGTTTGAAGAGTCGGGCTGTTGTCCCGATAGTCGTTCTGAACTATATAAAGAGGGGGTAGATGCTCTGCTCAAAAAGTGGGATGCCTCTCGCGGAATTCAGCGAGATCGAATCTATCAGCAAATGTCCCATCAGCGCAAAGAAGACTTGCTGAGTCGGTTGGCAATTGATACCTTCGAGCAAAAAAATTACTTCTTCAAACAATTTTATGTTGAGCAGTTTATTGCCGACTATATCCGTAACTTGCCCCGCAATAATAATGAACCTGAAGAACTGCTGCTAGACAGCGAGGCAATTTTAAAATCAATTGAAGCCCAGCATGGATTGTTGGTAGAAAGAGCAAAAGGCATTTATTCTTTTTCTCACCTAACATTTCAAGAGTACTTTACCGCCAGAGAAATCGTTTTTAACAGTAGATCCCTCGATGACTCGCTCAAAAAACTGCTGCATAATGTAGCAGATCGTCGTTGGCGCGAAATATTTCTGCTCACCAGCGAAATGCTGCGGGATGCCTCATTGCTGCTGCTACCGATTAAAGCATACGCTGAACAACTCGTGGCAAATTCTGAGCAGTTGCAAAAATTTCTGGATGATGTCGCCCAGCGCAGTGAAAAACTAAAATTTTCGGGTATTAAACCAGCAGCGATTAGAGCTTTTTACTATGATGTCGATTTTGAAATTGATGAAAATCGTTCCGTGGCACTACAGCTAGATCGTCAGGCAAACTATCTCGTCTGCGCCAGCTTTTTAACTCGTAAGCTAGAAGGTATTTCCCTCGCCGAAGGAATCAGGATTTCACAACAGTATGATGCCAATGTCGCCGAACCAGAAGCCAAAATTATCGCCGCCAAATCAGCTAATGCGGTGATGGCGATCGCCATTAAAATTGCCCTGAGTTCGGAAAAACTAACCGAGCGCGAAAGACAAAAGCTCTTGCTCTTAAGCACTAAAGAACGGTCAGAAAACGATGAACGGGTAACACAAGAAATTGCCGATCAAGCCAGAGATGATGCCAAGGCCAATCATCGCCTCGGACACAAAATAACTTTAGATTTTGTTGGACAAAAACTTTGGCGAGAGTACTATTATGTGGTTAAGCTATTAGTTGATTGTCTCAATTGTGATGGCTGTATGTTGTCTCCTGAATTGCGACCAGAAATAACCGCTCATTTGTTTTCATTCCATCTTCGATAGCTATCTTTAGCTAAGTTTATGACTCTGAAAGTCTATTCGCTACAGCCAGATCTGGTGCATCAGTTCGAGCCTGGCAATGCTTGGACTCTCAAAGCCTGGTGCAATAATACTCAATCACTTTCAGCCGCAACCCACTTTGGCTATGTTTATCAAGGACATCCCACTATCTACCGTAACTCAGGTGCAGAAAGTTATCGGCTACACCCAGGGATGTACTTCTGTTTACCCGAAGCAGGCAGACTAGATGGTTTAAATAGTTCGGGTATTATTATTACCTGTTCTGGATATCGGGGGATGTTTAACATTGGTGGAGCGATCGAATCTCAAGGTAGGTTTGCCTATATTGATGGTGGGACTAACAGCCTGTTGATTCCGCCAATCAGTTTGGGCGATCCTTGTTTAAATGCGATGTATTTACCTCCTGATGTCGATCAGACCTGGCATACCCATCCTAGCGATCGCCTGGGGATTGTTGTCAAGGGTTCGGGAACAGTTGAAACTAACCACCTACGCGAGGATTTAGTTCCTGGAACTGTTTTTGCGATTCAAGCCGACTGTTTACATAAATTTTGCACCGACAACACCGACTTAGTTTTAGTAGTATTTCATCCCGATAGCGATGCTGGCTTTACCGATCAAGACAATTTGATGTTGCGACGTACTGTTGTTGATGGCGTAAGTGCCGTCAACTTACCTCAGATTCATACCAAGATACATTCAGATTCAGAACAATCAACAAAGTAATTAGTTTTTAGTTCTTAGTTCAGCAAATTCTCAGATTGAACTTAAGGCTAGCTCAGGGTCATAGAGCAAAATGAAATTAACAACTTTACTAATTAATTCAATGTCTAAGATTTCGCACTTTGCAAGTTTGCTCACGATCGCTTTTTCCGCTATTGCTCCAGTCAACGCCCAAGAAATACAGTCTACTGAGAACTCAGAACTCTATGTGTTAAGCCCTCGACAGCTAATCTCCCTAGCTCGCCAAGGCAGCTTCAAAGCTCAAGGAATACCCAGTCATGATAATTTTCGCAGTGGTGTTCGGGGTGGCAAAATTACCGCCAATGACCTGGTGGAAAGTGCGATCGCCAATAAACGTCTACCCGAAAATGTACGAAGCGATCAACAATATCTCAGTACTCTCAATGATCATCTAAATTCTGGCGGCTGTGGCTCTTGAATAGAACCTGGTGGCAATTTGGCAAGATATTTAGCGGTGGTCAAAAATATTTTGATATTGCAGTATATCCAAAGCGACAAAGACAGGAACTACCTGAAAACACTGTTGCGCTAACTGTTCTCTGCCCTCTCTCTTGAGCATTGTCGTTAGCTTATCCTTCGCCTCTAATAAATAGCGGACATCATTGGCGGCGTAGTCATATTGTTCGCGAGAAAGATTTTCCGCATTTCCCCAATCTGAACTGGTATAAGTTTTATCTAGTTCTACTCCCGTCAATTCTGCCACTAGGCTTTTCAAACCATGGCTAGAGGTGTAGGTGCGAACTAGCTTGCTGGCAATCTTAGTGCAAAAAATTGGTGCGGTTTCAATGCCAAACGTCACGTTAAACTGTGCCACATCAAAACGGGCATAGTGGAAGACCTTGGTAATATCCCAAGAAGTAAGTAATTTTTGCAGATTTGGTGCTGCCGTTTGCCCTTTGGCAATCCTTACTGCCGAAATAAACCCCTGAGAATCACAGATCTGCACCAAACACAGGCGATCGCGCCCTAAAACTAGTCCCATAGTCTCCGTATCGATCGCCACGGCTTCGGCTGCCATATAGCGAGCTAAACTAGCGCTATCTAAATCTTCGTCAAAAACCTGAACGTTTTCTAAAACCATACTGTCAATTTATTTTCCTTTGATAAATATCTGGGTGAAATAATATTCTCCTTGGTTGTTCCTCGCAACTCCGATCCCGGTTAAGTTAAAATCACCGATCATATTTTCGTGATGACCTTCACTATCGATCCAGCCAGCGATCGCTGTTTGAGCAGGATCTTGATAACCCTGATTAAACGCGACATTTTCCGCCGCTCGACGATAAGCAATGCCGCTTCTTAAGACTTCAACCCTGGCTTTAAAACCATAATGACCAAACTTTACTTCCTGCTCTGCCATCTTTTGACTATGAATTGCCGCCTGCTGATTAATTAGACTATTTAACTTTAGCGGTGGAAGATTCAGGCTGGCACGATATTCATTAATACCACGATGTACCTGCTCGACCAAATATTTAAACTCTTGATCTGACTGCATAGCTTTTGCTTGCTGCTGCTCAATGACTTCAATCCTAGACAGAGGAACTGCCAAAGACGCTCCAGCAATGAGGCTGAAAAATCCTGCAAAAAGCAGTAATTTACCCCCAGGAAGCTTAGCTAAAATACTGTTTTTTGCCATAGTCGCCATTTCGGTAATGTATTATGTCTCAATTGTAGTACGCGAGAAACGCAGTTGCCTACTTAAGATCTGAGTAAAATGACACGACCAAAATAGAAGATCAGAACGATACGCTAGTTCTTGATTACTTTTATTTTCCCTGGGAGCGAATTATCGTTCCTAACAATAGCTATTAAGCTCAAACTATTTGACCTAGAGTAGATCGCCAAGATGTTTAGCTACAGTTTGTACGTCCTTATCTCCTCTACCAGAACAGTTAAAGACAATGCGTTGAGTCCCAGTTAGCTGAGGACAAAGTTTTTCTAAATAAGCAAAAGCATGAGCCGTTTCGAGGGCGGGGATAATGCCTTCAAGTTCGGACAATAAGCGTAAAGCGGCGATCGCTTCGGCATCGGTTACGGCATAGTATTCGGCTCGCTGAGTATCTTTGAGGTAGCTATGTTCGGGGCCTACTCCTGGATAGTCTAGTCCCGCACTAATCGAATGCGCTTCCACAATTTGCCCCTGATTATCCTGTAATAGATAGCTCATTGCTCCATGTAGGACTCCTGGACGACCTTCGGTCAGAGTTGCGGCATGTTTGCCTGAAGCTACGCTTTCTCCTGCTGCCTCGACTCCAATCAATCGCACTGTCGATTCTGGCACAAACTCATAAAATAGACCCATGGCGTTAGAGCCACCACCCACACAGGCAATCATGATATCAGGCAGTCCACCCCACTTTTCTGCGCACTGCTGGCGAGTTTCGCGACCGATTATGGCATGAAAGTCTCTGACCATCATGGGATAAGGATGAGGTCCAGCCACCGAACCTAATATGTAGTGGGTGCTTTCAACGTTTGTTACCCAGTCACGAATGGCTTCACTGGTAGCGTCTTTTAATGTTCCTGTACCAGCGGAAACAGGCTCGACCTTGGCTCCCAATAAACGCATCCGAAAGACATTGAGCTTCTGCCTTTCCATATCTTCGACACCCATGTAGATAATGCATTCCAAACCAAAGCGAGCGCAAACGGTGGCAGTTGCCACCCCGTGTTGTCCCGCACCAGTTTCGGCAATGATCCGCTTTTTGCCCATCCGCACCGCTAGCAGAGCTTGGGCTAGAGCGTTATTAATTTTGTGCGCTCCTGTGTGGTTAAGATCTTCGCGCTTTAAATAAATCTCAGGTTGGAAATCGGGACGAGTATAGTGCTGACTCAAGCGTTCGGCAAAATAAAGCGGATTTGCCCGACCCACATAGTCTTTTAGTAGTCCCTGTAATTCCTGGGTAAAGTCAGGATCGTTTTTATATTGGTTATAAGCCGCTTCCAATTCAGTCAAAGCGGGCATTAAAGTTTCGGGAACGTATTTACCACCATAAGGTCCAAAACGACCTAACTGATCGGGAACAGAAGCAGTAGGGTTGCCTCGTTTAATGGGAGTAGCAGTCATAAAATTACGATTTAAGATAAAAGTAAATGCTATCGCAATTGTATCGTCTCAGGCAGAGTTTAAAATTTCGCTATTCAATAACAATTAAGCCTTGAGGCTTAGGTTTGGCTGGTCTGGTAAAGTAAAACTAGGCAATGTCCAGATTGCAAGTATTATTCAGTATCCATGTGAGCGCCAAATTTTCTCGATTATTGACTGTCATTATGTGCTTTTTGGCTCTGCTCAGTTTGGGCAGTATTGCATTTAATTTGATTGATCGACACCGACAAATAGAGCAGATAAATCGGACTCAAACAGCTAATGACCTATTGACGCAAAAAAAATATGCTCAAGCTGCTGCCGCTTATGAAGAACTTTTACAAACTAGTAATGCTCGACCCTACCGTTTATGGACTAATCATGGCTATGCTCTGCTGGGACTCAATAATTATCAAGGAGCATTAGATTCTTGCTCTCAGGCAACTGCTCTCAACTCTGGGGCTGCCTTAGCCTGGAACTGTCAGGGAGAAGCTTTGTACTATCTCCAGCAAACGCAAGAGGCTTTGACCAGCTTTAAAAAAGCGATCGCCATTCAGTCGGAAAATGAGGTTTTTTGGCTCAACTACAGCAATATTTTGGCGGATTTAGCCAATCACAAAGCAGCAGTAGTAGCTAGTAAGAAAGCGATCGCCCTATTTCAATCTCAGCCTCAAACTGCTCAAACTGAGGTTAACCTGGCTCATCTTTATGGACAGCAAGGGCATAGCTTGATAGAACTCCAGCAGAATCAGTCGGCATTGGTCGCCTTCGAGCAATCTTTGAGTTACCAACCCGAATACCTAGTTGCCCAACAGGGTCAAGGAATCGCTTTGTATCGATTGGGTCGTTTTCGTCAGGCAATTAAACTTTTCGAGGGTATTTTACGCCGAGACGATTTAACTGCCGAACAGCAGGCAATTAGCTGGCTCTACCAAGGTATTAGTCTGTGCGAAACTCCCCAGGCGACGACAGCCGCAGCGGCTTTTGAACAAGTATCACGACTAACTTCTAATTCTCGCTTGAGAAGAATGGCTAGATCAGGCTGTGGCATTAGCTAATCTAGCAACAAATAGACTACAATAAATCTCCAAAACTATCTTCAAGAACTTTGATGAAACCAGGCTGTTAAGGCGATCGCCAAAGCATCAGCCGCATCATCAGGACGAGGGATAAAGTCTAAAGCTAGCTCTCTGGCGACGGCTTCTTGCACCTCAACTTTCTGAGCATTCCCATAGCCAGTCAAAGCCTTTTTTACTTCTGGCGGGGTAAATTCTACGTAGGGCAAATCCATCTGTCCCAAAACTAACATCAACACCCCTCTAGCTTGAGCAACAGTAATTGTGTGGCTCATGCGGTAAAAAAACAGCTTTTCAACTGCTACTAAGTCAGGTTTTACTTCCGCCAATACTGCATGGAGATCTTCATAAATTGTACAAAGGCGATCGCTAAATGGAGACTTAGAGGCTGTTTCAATCGTGCCAAAGTCTTGAAGTTGGACTAAACTGGCTGAGGTCAGGGATTTTTCTGCTGTCTGGCAAATAATACTGCCAAAGCCCAGAATAGCTATGCCTGGGTCTAACCCCAGAATCTTAAGTTCCATTGAGGCAAAAATTGAGATTAAAGCCGAGCAAATTTAAAACCATAATCCCGATCTAAAATCACCTCAAATAATAAAAATAATCAGTAGTTAATGTGGTGGGATCTTAAGCGACAACTACCAACCTAATTACAGCGCGATAGGATATCTTTATCATAACGACTCTGGTGTCTATCTGGAAAACAGTCTTTACCTGGGATGAAAAATTCATTCTCGCGCAACAAAAAGCCTCGTCACCGTAATCGGCTGTTCAAATGGCTGTCTCCTGGATTATTTATCAAACGCTGGTTGCTGCTCAGTGCCAGTGGCTTTGTTCTTGCCGTCATTGGTTCGGCAATTTGGAGTAAGCTTACCCCCATCTATCGCTTACTTTCGTTTACTTCGCAATTTCTGGAATTTCTGACTACGGTTGTTCCTAGCTATATTTCGGGTCCAATCGTGCTGCTTACAGGGATTTTTCTGATTTTTTGGGGACAGTCAAGAACGATGGGATCGATTACCGACGTTCTGGGTGTCGATAAGGACAAAGGACTGGTAGATATGCTGCTGGATCGTCGTCGTCTCAACCGTGGACCAAAGATTGTCGTTGTTGGTGGCGGTACGGGTCTTTCTACCCTGCTGCGGGGTCTTAAAGAATATAGCAGCAATATTACGGCGATCGTTACCGTCGCTGATGATGGAGGATCTTCAGGAAGGCTCAGAAGAGAAATTGGGGTACTGCCTCCAGGAGATATCCGCAACTGTTTGGCAGCGCTGGCAGACGAAGAGGAATTATTGACAGAACTGTTTCAATACCGTTTTGAAGCTGGTGATGGGCTAATTGGTCATAGTTTTGGGAATCTCTTTCTTACGGTAATGAGCGAAATTACGGGAGATTTGGAACAGGCGGCTACTGCTAGTTCAAAGGTGCTGGCTATCAGTGGTAAAGTTTTACCTGCTACCCTCAGTGACGTTAGTTTGTGGGCAGAAATGGAGGACGGCAGGCTGATTGAGGGAGAGTCGAATATTCCCGAAGCCAAAGGCAGAATTAAAAATATTGGCTGTATTCCTGCCGATCCCCCCGCCCTTCCCTCGGCAGTTAAGGCAATCGCCGAAGCCGAATATATCATCATTGGTCCAGGCAGCCTTTATACCAGTATCGTGCCTAATCTTCTTGTGCCTGAAATTAGAGATGCGATCGCCAATGCTGATGTCCCGCGTATTTATGTCTGCAACATTATGACTCAGCCAGGAGAAACGGAGGGATATAGCGTCGCCGACCATATTAAAGAGATTGATCGCATTAGCAAGGGTAAGCTGTTTGATGCGGTTTTGGTGCATCGCAAACCGCCCAGTGCTGTCTCTCTAAAGCGCTACGCTCTAGAAAATTCTCATCCCGTAGATTTAGATCGTGAAGAAATTGCTAAACTAAACCGCCGTATTGTAATGGCAAACGTAATGGAGGAAGATTCGGTGCGGGGTCATGTACGCCACAGTTCTAGTCAGTTAGCTAGAGTATTGTTGCGCTGGTACAGCGGTAAATGGCAACCAAAAATCTGATTATTCAGGCTCTCATTTTGGATTTAGTTAATTATTTGCATCATCTGATTGAAGCGGGGACTGCAAAATAATTAGAAAATATTAGAGAATATTTTTAGTGGTAAAAAAAATAAAAGGGAAGTAACAAAGTAAAACAGCCTAATTAGTCCGCTTTGCTTTGTTATCCCAACTTAAAGTTACTTGGCTTATTTATAATGTACCAATTCAATATGAAGAAAGTGTGTTGTTGAGCGCTAAATAATATAAACTTTCAATGAACTTTTCTAAAAGTAGAACAATCTTAGTTCAATAACAAAAACCAGCTATAGTTTAGAACTTTCCTGTCCTTAATCATTGCTTTTGATTTGTGACCCAGATACTTTTGCCGACTCTTGAAGACACTCTCAACTTTGGTTGTTTACTGGGAAAACACCTACCTCCTGGTTCAACATTGCTATTGGAAGGCAATTTGGGTGCAGGAAAAACTACTTTAGTTCAAGGAATTGCTCGCGGTTTAGAAATTGCCGAGCGGGTAGTGAGTCCCACTTTTACTCTCATTAATGAATACTTAGATGGTCGTATACCTCTGTATCATCTCGATCTCTATCGCTTAGAACCTAGCCAGGTAAATAGTATCTATCCTGAAATTTATTGGCTAGGTCAAGAAGTCGAGCCTGGCATTACGGCGATCGAATGGTCGCAACGTCTATCTATAGAACCGAAAAACTACATCAAGATCGAGTTAACCGATAGTGGTATGGGTAGAAAAATCTCACTTCAACCTTCTGGCAAAACCACAGATCTAAAGTTTATCCAAAGTTTTTGCTCTTCGACTCAATAATGGTGGATCATGTAGTTATGCAAAGTTGTGCAAAAAAAAATGAAGAAACTTATACTTGTTTCCTCATTCTCAGCTAGCTAACTACTAGGATGCAGAAATTAGCCCAATTAATTTGCCTGTCTGAAGGCGAGCTTCTGTCTGTTAGTCAATACCCAGCTCATTACCGCGCTTGTATTGCATATAGGCAGCAAAGAATAGACCTGACAGGGTGATGAAAATCAAGCCCAGTACAATTCCCAATAAAAGAGGTTCTATCACAAAATGTCTCCTTAAAAAATTATCTAATTTGGATATATCCTACGCTAATTATGGCAGCCCTGTCATCTAGATCGCAGTCTTAGAACTTGATGTTGCAAAACTAATATTAATTTGAGTTACATCCCAGGTGAAATATCGTTTACAGCATTAAATACTAATTTGTTGGCTAGCTTTAAACCAGGATTGTAAGTTATTTTATTAATCGTAGTAAATAAAAGTAAACATTCGTATTTAAAAAAATTAACAGTGGATAACCAGTTAGCCCAATCTTATAGTTGGCTAAGTCGCCTAACCATCATCATCATGGCTACATTGCTTGTAATTGGCTTTGGCATTCTGGGTGTCTATTGGCAACATGACTCTAGCCCCTATGCCCATGAGGTTTTAGCTCTTGATGGTAATGCGCAGAATGGTTCGGCAATTTTCCAAATCAACTGTGCTGGATGTCATAATCTACAGGCAGAAATGAACGTCGGTCCAAGATTAGAAAATATTTCCAAACGTAAGTCGGCACGAGAAATAATTACTCAAGTCACCAGCGGCAGAACACCTCCCATGCCGAAATTTCAGCCTAGTGAACAAGAAATGGCGGACTTGTTGAGTTATCTAAGTAAGCTCTGACCTAGGGTCAGAAATCGCTTCTACTGATCTGCCATAATGAGTAGATCTAGAGATTCAGCGTTATGCAGATGAAACGTTTCAACTGGAATAGAGAAAAGCAGCTAATCGTCAGATTGACTAGCCGCTGTCAATTAGTACCGTATTAAAGCCAAAGTAATGACGGCTTAAACAAGCCAAGCAAGCTAAAACCTTTCGACACTACCCAAGAATATAGGCTCGACTCGAATAGCTAAAACGCTATTAGGGCGCAATACCATATACTCTCCCTGAATATTTTTGATTGGCACATTGACAAAATCGGCGGAATCCGACTTGGTCATTAGATCGGTGCTATACCATTTTTGAAATTCTTGAACGGTGCTAAATCGAACTTCTTCTCGATGACCACCAGCAATCAAAAGATGAACGGCGTATTCGTCTGCTTTTCTGGGCATAGAAACTAGTTGATAACTGTATGCCTATAGTTCCCAGATACCAGTTAAGAAATGTCATTCAATTTAAAGAAGCTCAAAATCTAGCTCTAAAAAGCTATCAATTTTTACGACTAAGCAATCGCTATTGAACCTAGTAAACAAGAAGCTGAACAAAACCGTCGCTTGGCTTTAAAAAGACTCGGCAAATTTATAGAATAGATTGCTGCAAGACAAAAAAAAGGTCGGACATTTTGCCCAACCCCAAGAGTAAATTAAATTATCTTATTGCTTTAACTCAGAGACTCAAGATAATCTCTAATCAAATTACGACGACGAGGCTGACGTAGTTTCTGCAAGGCTTTAGCTTCAATTTGTCTGACCCGTTCGCGAGATAGTTCTAAACAACGACCAATTTCTGCCAGAGAAAATGGTTTTTCACCACCGAAACCAAAGCGCATTTGAATCACTTCTCTCTCTCTACTAGTTAATTCAGAAAGAAGATAATGCAAATCCTTTTGTAAAGACTCCCGCATCAAAGTTTCTTCAGGGGAAGCACTTTCTGTTTCGAGCAGGTCGCCTAACTCCGTATCTTTCTCTTTACCTACCTTGATTTCCAAAGAAACAGAACGAGGTACACGTAACAAGACTTCGCGGATTTGCGCCGCGGTCATGTCTAACTCTTTAGCAATATCTTCAATCTTGGGAGTGCGTCCTTTCTCTTGCGAGATTTTACGCTGAGCTTTTTTAATTTTGTTGAGCTTTTCAGTGATATGGACTGGAAGGCGAATAGTTCTACTTTGAGTGGCGATCGCTCTAGTGATACCCTGGCGAATCCACCAGTAAGCATAAGTGCTAAAACGGTAGCCTTTGGTGGGATCGAACTTTTCAACAGCTCTTTCCAAGCCCAAAGTTCCTTCCTGAATTAAATCTAGTAGTTCTAAACCACGATTTTGATATTTTTTAGCCACAGAAACCACAAGGCGTAGATTAGCCTTGATCATGTGTTCCTTGGCACGAATACCATTCTTTTGTACCCTGTCTAATTCCTTGACATCGCAGCTAATCACTTCTGCCCAGGCTTGCTTGCCAACTGCTAATTTTTCCTTAAGCAATGGAATTTCCATCCCTACTGCCATTGACCATCGCTTCATTGAAGGACGGTGACTGAGTTGAGTTACCAGGCGATCGTGCACATCTACTAACTTAGTAAACTCTTGCAGTAATACGTTTCCTGCTTCGGCTGCCTTGGCTCGCTCTTCTAAAATGCTGATGTGGCGCTGTACTTTTTGCGCTTCGGAAACTTCTTCATCTCTTTCTAGTAAAGGAACTCTGCCAATTTCCTGTAAATATAGCCTAACTAAATCAGTAGTAGTGCGACTACCTCTTCTGGCAAGAGCATCAGGATCGGCAGCTTCTAAATCTAATTCAACTAACTCTTCAGATAACTTGTCAACATTCTCTTTATCGATGTTGGCATCCGTATCCAAACTCAGCTCGTTATTAGAAGCAGAATTATTTCCTTCGGTTTCGGTATGTGAAGAATTAGCAAGCATAGGGATCATAGTAATGACGACTCAAGTGAAGGTTGTGGGGTTACTTCCTCCTCTTTTAGATTGCCCAATTCATTTTTAAAATGAACACAAACTGAAGTGTATTTGGCTGATTTTCAGTTTTTTGGCTCTCTTCTCAGTAATAATACGACTGGCTGATTGTCATATACATCACTCAGATGATGAGGAAGCTATCAAATATTGCTTTATGGTGGGTGGAAGTATTTCCCCTATCAAAAGTTCCCTAGTTTGGGTTTTTGTTATATTTCTTTACATAATAAGTTTGCAAGTCAGTCGCCAATATTAGCTCTTACTTTGGCTCTATCTCTTGCAGCTAAAAGAATAGAGGCGTTGCCTATTTTTGTTCCCAGAAAATGGACAAAAAAGAAACCATCAATAAATTGATGGCTCGAAAAAGTCAAAATTCAGTTTTGATGTAAGTAATTACACTGGCGTGATTTTAGGCTTAGAGCGAGGATAGAGCTGCATTAAGGCTCGCACCTGTTCGGCATGATAGGAACTGCGAGTCAGAGGGCTAGAGACAACTTGCAAAAAGCCGATCGATTCTCCAAACTCTTGCCAACCTTGAAACTGTTGGGGAGTGACAAAATCTTTGACACCCAAATGTTTTTGGGAAGGCTGGAGATATTGTCCGATGGTTAAAATATCGCAGTCTACATCGCGCAAGCCTTGAATTACTGCTCTCACCTCTTCGTCTGTTTCACCCAATCCAACCATGATGCCCGACTTTGTATAGACCCAGGGGGCAATGCTTCTGGCTCGATCTAAAAGTTCTAGCGATCGCTCATAGTCTCCTTGAGGACGAACTCGTTTGTAAAGGCGAGGAATGGTTTCTGTATTGTGATTCAAGACGTCAGGCTGAGCAGCCAATATAATCTGGAGAGCTTCCCAGTTGCCGCAGAGGTCGGGAATTAACAGCTCAATGGTAGTTTGGGGAGAAATTTTTCTTACCTCCTCAATACAGCGCACAAACTGTGAAGCACCTTCATCTGGAAGGTCATCACGATTTACCGAGGTAATCACAACATGATTTAATTTGAGACGATGTACCGCCTCCGCTAGCTGAAGTGGCTCATTGGGGTCGAGAGCCTGGGGTTTTTTCTCAAAATCAATATCACAATAGGGACAAGCGCGGGTACAGGCTGGTCCCATGATTAAAAAGGTAGCGGTGCCAACGCTGAAGCATTCGCCAATATTAGGGCATGATGCCTCTTCACAGACAGTATTTAAGGATAGGTCGCGCAAGATTTCTTTGACGCTGCCAACTCTCTCAAATTGTGGGGCTTTAACTCTTAACCAGTCTGGTTTTGCTACCACTGCTGATGACTCCAGTTTTGCAATACTTGTAATTGTTTATTTTATCTTGTTACTAGATATTTAGAATGATTCTGGGCTTTAGCGATCGCCGATCTAGCCAACTTGCTGCTTTACCAAAATTGCAAAATTGAAATATTGCAATCAGTCAGATAGTGCAAAATTGCTTTTATTAGCTTTCTCGTTCTAAAAATTATGAATCTAGTAGTTTTGAACTGAGATTTTATAATTAAGATAAATGATATGAGGATTTATGGTAACAGGCAGCTTAAAACCGTGCCAGGACAAAGAACTCGTCCGACTGCCGCGAGAGTTAGAGAAGCTCTATTTAATATTTGGCGCGATCGCCTAACTGGATCTACCTGGTTAGATCTATGTGCAGGAAATGGCTCGATGGGAGCAGAGGCTCTTTGTCGGGGAGCAGAAAAAGTAGTTGGGATCGAGCAGTATGGTAAAGCCTGTAAAGTCATCGAATCTAATTGGCAGCAGATAGCACAGCCCGAACAATCGTTTGAAATTATTCAAGGAGATGTTTTGGTCAAAATAAAGAAGCTTACAGGGCAGCAGTTTGACTGGATTTATTTCGATCCGCCCTACGATAGCTATCTCTATTTACCCGTATTGAAGGCAATCTCCACTTTAAAATTAGTTACGCAGGATGGGGCGATCGCTGTAGAGCATAACCCTCGCCTGTGGGAAGCTAAAGAAATTGCTGGTCTAGAACTATACCGAACTAAGTCCTATGGCAATACCACCCTTAGTTTCTATGCTGCGATCCAAAATAATGCCACCTAAAACCCATGGCAAATAAATCTCTTCCAGGTAAGCTAATCGTCAAAACGGGCAAGTTTGTCTGGACAACAATGTGGCAAATCATGATGTCCCAGCTGGCACCCCGTAGTCAGACAGGAGAATATATTCGTCCTGCAAGCCAGTTTAAGAATTCGGTCAGTAGTGAAGCCGAAAATCCTTATCAGCCCGCTGCCAATCGCTACCGTTTATACGTGGGCATGGGCTGTCCCTGGGCGCATCGTACCCTTGTCACCAGAGCTTTGAAGGGGTTGGAAGAAGCGATCTCCGTTTCGATTGTCTATCCCTCTCCTGATGCGGGAATTTGGGTCTTAGAGCAGCCAGAATTGGGCTGTAATACTGTTCCCGAACTATATCAGCTTGCTGAATCAGGATATCAGGGGCGCTGCACTGTGCCAATTTTATGGGATCAAGAGACAAAAACAATTGTCAATAATGAGAGCGCCGAAATTATCGAAATTCTTAACTCAGAGTTTAATCAATTTGCTCGGCATTCTGACTTCGATCTCTATCCAGCCGAACTTAAAGCAATAATAGACGAGTGGAACGACAAAATATACCGTAGAGTTAATAATGGAGTTTATCGCTGCGGCTTTGCTCAATCTCAGCAGGCTTACGACACCGCTAGCCAAGAGCTATTTTCGACCCTAGATGAGATAGATCTAGCGTTAGCCAGTAAACGTTATCTCTGTGGCGATCGCTTGACATTAGCTGACGTCAGATTATTCACCACTATCTTTCGCTTTGATATTGTTTACTATGGGCTTTTTAAGTGCAATCTACGCCGTATTGCTGATTATAAAAATCTCAGTGGTTATCTGCAAGATCTTTATCAGCTATCAGGAGTTGCGGCAACTTGTGACCTTGAAAGCGTTAAGCGAGACTACTACGGCAACCTGTTTCCGCTGAATCCAGGAGGTATCGTCCCCCTAGGACCAGACATTACCGATTTACAAAAACCCCACGGTAGAGAAAAACTATAGACAGAGCTAGATTCTGTCTTCTATCTCCTCTTCCAACTGCTGACTATATATATCCTGTAGATTCTGGTTCTTGACATTGCGAGAAGTGCGACGATACTTCTTCGTTTTTAACTTTGGCTCATACTGGCTTTTTCCCGAGCGCTTGACCTTTAACTTGAGGTTAGATTCTGGATCGGGCTGCTGCTGTAATGAATCCTGGCGAGCGATCGCTTTTTCTAAAAAATCCAGATAATATTCATACCGTTCCCAATCTCCCCTAACTACACAATTTGGTTCATCACGGTGGGTACAATCACTAAACTGGCAGTTTGCCTGCTGCAACCTGGCTCGGGCTTCTGGGAAATACTGGGCTAAATCTCTTGGCAGACAGTCTAAATCAGGCTGATTGAATCCTGGGCTATCTGCGAGCAATCCGCCCTCTGGTAGCTCGAATAACTCAACATGACGGGTTGTATGGCGACCCCGCTGGAGTTTTCCCGACACCTTACCGACTCTCAGGTTTATTGAGGGAATGAAAGCATCAATTAGGCTAGATTTCCCGACACCGCTAGGGCCAGCAACCACGGTGATTTTGCCAGCAATACGAGCTAGTAGACTAGCTATACCTTTTCCCTGCGCCACGCTCAAAAAAGTCGGACTGTAGCCCCAGGTCGTTAGGCGATCTTGCCACTGCTGCTGCTGTTCGGTGGTAATCAGATCAGCTTTATTCAAACACAGACAAATCTCCAGAGCAGTCGATTCTGCCTTGACCAAAAAGCGACTGAGCTGCCAAGGATCTAAACTGGGTTCTTCTAAAGCAAAAACTAGCAAAATCAGCTCAGCATTGGCAACGGGAGGTCGCTGTAGCTCGGTTGAGCGCGGCTTAACTTCTGCAATTGCTCCTCTAGCATCAAGCCAGTCAGGTTCTTCGATTAAAACGCGATCGCCCACCATCACTTTCTGACCAATTTTTTTCAGACGGGTACGTCTAGTACAGAGCAAAAATTTAGCATTTTGACTATCAGTTAACTTAACCCGATAAAAATTGGCTTGAACCGCAACCACGGTTCCCCAGAGTAAATCGTGAGATTTTTCGGTAGCTGTAGGTTGTGGTGCTTCTGGCAAAAAACTTTCGTCAGTCATGCTGCCATAGGACGACATACAAGTAAAGCAAAAAAGCCGTCTTGCTCATTCAAAGCCTTTACTTGATAACCTTCCATCTTCAAGCTATCAGGCACTTGCTCTACTGGTTCACCAGAATCAAGCCAAACTTCCAATAAAGATCCTGGCGGCATTTGTTCGAGGCGCAATTTCGTTCTAACAAAATTGATCGGGCAGGGAGTACCCCGTAAATCCAAGTGGGCATCTGCGGGAGCTGAGGTAGCATTATCCGTACTTTGCGGATCTACAGGATTCATTTCTGGAATAATCCTCCCAAGAAACCTTCTTTACTTCCTTTACCAATTGCTTCGCCTCTTACGGCAGCTAACTTGCTCAGAAGTTCTCTTTCCTCAGAGTTAACCTTAGTTGGGATATCAATCTTCACAGTAATCAAATGATTTCCTCGGCTGACTGGATTACCCAGCTTGGGTACTCCCTTGTTTTCCAGGGTCAAGACCGTATTGGGTTGAGTACCAGCGGGAATAGTTAGTTCTTCCCCCCCATCTACCGTATTGACTTCCAAGTTGCAGCCTAAAATAGCCTGTAAATAACTAATTTTAATCTCCGAGCGAATATTGATCCCTTCTCTGGTAAATTCTTTGTCTGATTCGACAAACAAATAAACATACAAATCACCAGGCGTACCGTTGCGAATGCCAGCATCACCCTCCCCAGAGACTCTTAGACGAGTGCCGTTATCGACACCAGGAGGAATAGTGATTTTAAGATTTTTAGTTTCTTGCTGGCGACCAGCACCATGGCAAGTACCGCATTTCTCTTCAATTACCTGTCCTGTGCCGTTACAGTTAGTACAGGCTGAAACTTGGGCAAAGCTACCAAAAGGAGTACGAGTCGCTCGACGCACCTGACCCGCCCCGTTACAGACGCTACAGGTTTTAACTCCCGTTCCTGGTTTTGCCCCCGTACCGTTACAGGTTTGGCAAGATTCCAAATGAGGAATTTTAATTTGCTTTTCGCCACCAAAGACTGCCTCTCGAAAATCAAGCTTAAGGTCTAATCGTAGGTCATCTCCTCTGACGGGACCATTGCGACGGCGAGTCTGTCCCTGACTCGTACCCACACCGCCGCCAAAACCACTAAAAATAGTTTCAAAGATATCGGCAAAACCGCCCATATCGCTATAGTCGAAGCCTGACGCACCGCCCCCAGCACCACCAACTCCTGCCTCACCAAAGCGATCGTATCGGCTGCGGGTTTCTGGCTCTGAAAGTACCTCGTAAGCGCGGCTGATCTCTTTGAACTTTTCCTCTGCTCCTGCATCTTTGTTGACATCGGGATGATATTGACGCGCTAGTCGGCGATAAGCGCGTTTTAATTCATCTTTATCTACATCGCGGGATACGCCCAGGATTTGATAGTAGTCCTCTGCCATAAAATCTTAATTTTTTCCTATGGTTTATTGATTGTACTTTAGCAAAATCAGAACCAGTAAACATAGTACGGTTACTACTAAGAACAAATTATTTTGGCTTACCTTACTTTGAACTCGCCAATTGTGATTTTTTTATCTTTAATCTACTGATTCATAATCTTCGTCAGGATCATCTAAACCAAGGTCTACCCCGCCTTCAATGTTAGAGCTATGGGAGATATTGACGACTGCCTTAATACTATTGTCTCCATCAAGATCAACCTCCGTTCTCGCTTCTGCTAAATCGCGGTCATCAAAGTCATCAAAAACAAAAGAATCGTTAGTGTCAGAATTTTTTTGCTGATATACATCTGTGCCAATCTCCAGAAGAGTTTGACGCAGACTGTCGAGAATAGCGGTAATTTCCTTCATACTAGTATGAGGATTATTGCAGGCAATATTAAACTCTTCTTTAATTCGTGCGATTCTAGCTTTGTACTCATCACGAATCAATTCTCCCTGTTCACTGACAGTAGAGTCGTAGTTATAGATCAGATTCTCAGCCTGATTTTTCAGCTTGACTAATTCGATCTGACGGCGATCTCGATCAGCATAGTCATTTGCTTCTTGACGCATCCTGTCCACTTCGCTGGAACTTAATCCTCCCGTGTTACTGATAGTAATGCTCTGTTGCTTACCAGTACCTTTATCCTGAGCTGAAACCTGTAAGATGCCGTTGACGTCCATTTCAAAACTAACTTCAATCTGTGGCATGCCCCTAGGAGCAACAGGGATGCCAGTCAGCAGAAATTTACCCAGACTTTTGTTGTCTTTTGCCATGGCTCTTTCTCCCTGAAGGGCATGGATTTCGACGCTTGTTTGACCATCTGCGGCAGTAGAAAAAATCTGTGATTTACTGGTTGGGACGGTAGTATTTTTCTCAATTATCTTAGTAAAAACTTCTCCGAGGGTTTCGATTCCCAAAGACAACGGAGTAATATCTAGCAGTAAAACATCTTCGACTTCGCCCCCCAAAACTCCCGCCTGAATTGCTGCTCCTGCGGCAACGGCTTCGTCTGGGTTGACTGAGCGGTCTATCTGCATGCTATCAAAAATAGTTTTAATCGCCGTTTGTACTGCAGGAATGCGAGTTGAACCCCCGACTAAAATAATGCGATCAATTTCGCTTGGTTCTAAATCTGAATCTTTTAAAGCTAGCTTAACCGGCTCCAAAGTCTTTTGAATTAAGTCTTTAGATAGTTCTTCAAACTTAGCCCGGCTTAACTCCAGCTCGATATGTTTTGGTCCAGTTTCGTCAGCGGTAATAAAGGGAAGATTGATTGAAGTTGTCGGCGCGGCGGAAAGCTCTATCTTCGCTTTTTCTGAAGCTTCTCGCATCCTCTGTAATGCCATTTTGTCCGTTCTGAGATCAATCTCTTCTTGAGCATAAAAAGTCTTGATCATCCAGCGGACGATTGCGTTATCAAAGTCATCCCCGCCCAAATGATTGTTGCCTGCTGTCGCTTTGACTTCAAACACCCCATTGCCCAGTTGCAGAATTGAAACGTCGAAAGTTCCCCCACCAAGATCGAAAACTAAAATATTCTCTTCTCGATTTTGCTTATCTAAGCCATAGGCTAAGGCTGCGGCAGTAGGCTCATTGACAATCCGCAATACTTCTAATCCAGCAATTGTGCCAGCATCTTTGGTAGCTTGTCTTTGAGCATCAGTAAAATATGCTGGAACGGTAATAACTACTTCGGTTACAGGCTCTCCCAAAAAACTTTCTGCATCCGCCTTTAATTTTTGCAGAATCATTGCTGAAATTTCTTGAGGAGTATAGTTCCTGTTTTTTATGCGTACGTCGACAGTATTATCCCGTCCAGGAATACATTTATAGGGAGTACGAGAGCGCTCTTCTTCCGTATCTTCCCAACGACGACCAATAAAACGCTTAATGCTGTGAATCGTATTCTGGGCGTTGGTCACTGACTGTCTTTTTGCCAGTTGACCGACTAAACGAGTTTCACCCTTGGCAAACGCTACCATACTTGGGGTAGTACGCGCACCTTCAGAATTAGCGATAATTATGGGCTTGCCCCCCTCAAGCACAGCAACGCAACTGTTGGTAGTTCCCAGATCAATACCGATAACTTTTGCCATAGTGCTTAGGCAGTAACTTTCATTTATTTATGGATTACAAAGAAGTTGACAGATAAGTGTTTGGCATCAATCCACATTCTATGAAAATGTCGAATTTGCAAACTCCATAAGACCTAAATACTTTGGTTAGTTTTGGATCGGGAGGTTACTTAACTACCATTTTCTGTCGTTTTCTGTTCCGAAGTTATCACAGGTTCTTGAGGAACAGCAACTTTAACCATGGCATGTCGCAAAATTGTTTCTCCCAAAACATAGCCCCGCATTAGTTGTTCGATCACGGTTCCTTCTGGGTATTCGTCGGTAGCTTCGCGCAACATAGCTTCATGATAGTTGGGATCGAATTCTTGTCCTTCGGGACGCATAGCAGAAACACCCATTTTTTTGAGGCATTCAACCAGAGTTTTATAAACTCCCTGATAGCTCGAGTGAATTGCTTTCTCCCCATCGCTTTCTGGTTTTAACTGGGTTCTAGCTCGCTCGAAGTTATCAATTACTGGTAACAGTTCGGTAATGATATTTTTTTTCGACTGAATTTCTAAATTTTCTTTTTCTTTAGTAGTTCGACGGCGAAAGTTTTCAAAATCAGCGGCTAGACGAGCGTACTGAGCTTTAGCCAAATCTGCTTGTTGACTCTTGTCATCTAAAAGCTTCTTTAGATTGGCATTTTCTTGCTGAAATGCCGCAAAGATTTCTTCATTTTCGGCCGCTGGGCTATTTTCGGTCGAATTAACCTCCGTAGTTTCGTCTGACTCAACCACAGACTCATCGATTGAATCTTGATTTTCTAGGGAATTTTCAACCGCTGCCTCTAGATCTTCAACAAGTTTTTCTGATTGTTTCTGCTCTTCAGTCATAGGAATGATTATCTTTCACTGCGTACAAGATATAGGATATTGCATTCGGTCAAGGAATTAACAGTCTTAATTTGTTCTTAGCTGACCAACGGTCAGGCAAGCCCCGTCGTTTTACGGCGGGAACCCTGACCAAAACTGCCTAGGCGATCGCTAAATAATCGTCTAATAAACCCTATAGTAAAGTCATCATAAGATATTTTTTGCTCGATGAGCCGCTTCTTTGCCCGTTAGCAGAGGTCTTGAAGTTAATTTGCAGATTATCCTCACCTGACCTAATCGTGATTTGAATAGTTAGCTCTAATTTATTGCAACTTTAGATAGATTTTGGGGAACACTAGTGGTCATCAGGAGATATTTTTTCTATTTTATGGCTTATTCCTCTTCTAAAAAAAATCGGGCGATCGCCGTACGTAACAACTTGTCACCTTTTGGTAATCAATTGGTTCAAAAAGGTTTCATCGACGGTGAAAAAATGCAAAAGGCTCTAGCTGAGAGCCGTAAAACTGGTAACTCGCTGATTGACGTGCTTGAATCTGCTACGGGTAAGCAGTTACCGCCAGATTTATTGCGTCAGTATAAGAAACACCATTTGTTTGAGCTAAAAGTCCTTTTTGGGGTGGAATCTGCCGATCCTGAAATCGAAACCGAAAAATTTAGCAATAATCAGATGGGGGAATTGATCAATTCTTTGATCCCTCTCGATATTTGCCGTCGTTACCGCCTCATTCCTCTCCAGAAGAAAGAAGGGGAGAAACCGATTTTAGTAGTGGCAATGGTCGATCCAGAGAATCTGGAGGCTCAAGACGATCTCAACCGAATTCTGCGACCAAAAGGCATTGGTATTGAACGTCAGGTAATTACTCAAGGAGATTATCAGCAATTAATTGATCGATTTCTCGACGATCAGGTTCAAAGGGAGACTGCGAAGAAAAAAGAAGTTAATGTCGATGTTTCTTTAGAATTAGATAACTTTGATTTTAACTTAGAAGAGGCGGATGACGATGTAGCCGATGATCTGGGGGCAGCGAATGAGGCTCAAGCCGCACCGATCATCACCCTAGTTAATAAGATTCTGGCAAAAGCATTGCAGGACGGGGTTTCTGATATTCACGTTGAACCCCAAGAAGAAGGTCTGAAAATACGCTATCGCAAAGATGGTGTTTTGCAGCAGCCCTTTGACAAGATGCCAAAGAAAATTATCCCTGCGGTGGTGGCTCGTTTTAAAATCATGGCAGAGCTAGATATTGCCGAGAAGCGTTTACCCCAAGATGGTAAGATTCGCCGCATGTTCCAGGGTCGCAAAGTTGATTTTCGGGTCAATACCCTACCTAGTCGTTACGGAGAAAAAGTCGTACTGCGAATTCTGGATAACTCAGCTACTCAACTTGGTTTAGATAAACTTATCTCCCATGAACCGACCTTAGAAATAGTTCGGGACATGGCAAAACGACCCTTTGGAATTATTCTGGTAACGGGACCTACTGGTTCGGGTAAATCTACTAGTCTATATTCTGTATTAGCCGAGAGAAATAGTCCTGATATCAACATTAGTACCGCTGAAGATCCGATTGAATATTCTTTGGACGGTATTACTCAAGTACAGGTAATTCGCGAAAAAGGGATGGACTTTGCTTCGATTCTCAGAGCTTTCTTAAGACAAGATCCTGACGTAATTCTGGTTGGTGAGACCAGAGACTCAGAAACAGCTAAAACTGCGATTGAAGCAGCTCTGACTGGACACCTGGTACTAACTACTTTACACACCAACGATGCCGCAGGAGCGATCGCTCGTCTCGATGAGATGGGAGTCGAACCATTTATGATTTCTGGGGCATTAGTCGGAGTTCTCGCCCAAAGATTGATGCGTCGAGTCTGTAGCGAATGCCGCATTGCTTACAACCCAACGCGAGAAGAGCTGTCGAGATTTGGTCTGTCTGCTTCTGCTGAAGAGGAAATAATCTTTTTTAAAGCCAATAAACTCGATGCCGAACAAATTTCTCAGGCTAAAGCAAATGGAACTTTATGTCCCAAGTGTAGCGGCGTGGGTTACAAAGGCAGGGTTGGCGTCTACGAAGTGATGCGTAACTCAGAAAAATTGCAGACCTTGATCAACGAAGGAGCGAATACCGATCGTATTAAAGAAACCGCGGTAGAAGAGGGGATGATTACGATTCTGGCATATAGTCTCAATTTGGTTAAGGAAGGTCATACGACCTTAGAAGAAGTTGAACGAGTGACGTTTACCGACTCAGGTCTAGAAGCCGAACTAAAAGCCAAGCGCAAGAGTGGTTTAACCTGTAACACCTGTAGCGCTGAATTACAGCCTGAGTGGTTAGATTGTCCATACTGTATGACTCCTCGCTTTTAAACATGCCCGCTGAGTCAGCGAACAAAAATATCAAAACAGATTGAGACTTTCTAACCCAAGATTTTAATGAGGAACAAACTATGGATTTGATGATTGAAGACATGATGGAGCAGTTAGTCGAGATGGGTGGCTCAGATATGCACATCCAGGCTGGTGCGCCGATCTACTTTCGGATTAGCGGGAAGTTAACCCCTATTGGCGACGATCTTAGTCCCCAAGAGTGTCAAAGATTCATCTTTAGTATGCTCAACAATAATCAAAGAAAAGAGCTTGAGCAGCATTGGGAGCTTGATTGTTCATACGGGGTAAAAGGTTTAGCACGGTTTCGGGTCAATGTCTACAAAGAGCGTGGCTGTTATGCTGCCTGTTTACGGGCATTATCTTCTAAGATTCCCAATTTTGATCAGTTAGGTTTACCCGACGTAGTCAGAAGAACCACTGAAAGACCAAGAGGATTAGTTCTCGTGACTGGTCCTACTGGTTCAGGTAAGACTACGACTCTGGCAGCGATGTTGGATTTAATCAATCGCAGTCGTGGAGAACACATTTTGACGGTAGAAGATCCGATTGAGTATGTTTTCGATAACGAAAAGAGCCTATTTCACCAGCGCCAAAAGGGAGAAGATACAAAAAGTTTTGCTAACGCCTTAAAAGCAGCACTGCGAGAAGATCCAGATATCATTCTAGTCGGGGAAATGCGAGATCTCGAAACAATTTCTCTGGCTATCTCTGCTGCCGAAACAGGTCACTTAGTTTTTGGAACGCTGCACACCAACTCTGCTTCAGGAACAGTAGATCGGATTATTGATGTTTTTCCTGCCGGGCAGCAGGCGCAAATTAGAGCCATGCTGTCAAACTCTCTGATTGCGGTATTTAGTCAAACTCTGGTCAAGAAAAAAAATCCGAAGCCAGGAGAGTTTGGTCGGGTCATGGCGCAGGAGATCATGATCGTCACGCCAGCGATCGCCAATCTGATTCGCGAAGGTAAAGCCGCACAGGTATATTCCGCAATTCAGACAGGAGCAAAAATGGATATGCAAACCATGGAACAGGCTCTGGCAAATTTGGTCAAGAAAGGCATTATCAGCATGGAAGAGGGAATGGCGAAAAGTTCGCGACCAGATGAGCTTCAGCGTCTGGCTGGTGCTGCGGGAGGAATGGGCATGGCAGTCAATGGAAATACCAAAGCTAAAGCCAAGCGTCGTTAAAAACCATCTAAACTAATTATTTTTGAATATTAATCCAATTATTCGTTGTTTTTATGTCTACCTATACAGCAAAAGTAAAGGACAATACAGGGAAAGTCTTTCAAGAAAAAATTGAGGCTGCTTCAGCCGAACAAGCTCGTTTAGCGCTTAAAAATAGATATGTTGCCGTTGGCAAAGTTAGCAAGTCTAGTTTAGAAATAGACCTTTCTGCTTTAGAAATGGCTTTAGCTAAAGTTACAGTTAAAGATAAGGCGATATTTTCTCGACAATTCTCCGTCATGGTTAATGCGGGGGTGGCAATTG
>JBCBWB010000450.1:0-545 GCA_039817275.1 Cyanobacteria bacterium J06648_1
CTTACTCCCTTCCGTAGAACGCACCCGCAGTACGCCCGTATCCAGCGCAGTCAGCAGCGGCGCGTGACCACCCAAAATACCTAGCTGACCAGTCGTACTAGGCAAAATCACCTCTTCCGCCTCGTCATCCCAAACCGTTCTATCAGGCGCAACAACGCGCACGACTAAAGACATAGCTCTCTTGAAATAATGTTGTTAAAGGGTTAGGAGCACTTCTGAATGATCGAGAAGTGCTCCCGAATGAATCAGAGGTTACTTAGCAGCGTCAGCTTTCATCTTCTCAGCTGCTTCAATCACTTCCTCGATGCCACCTTTTAGGTAGAATGCCTGCTCAGGAATGTCATCTAGCTCGCCTGCCAGAATCATATTGAAACCTTTGATAGTTTCTTCTAGCGTGACGTACTTACCGGACATGCCAGTGAATACTTCAGCTACAAAGAAAGGCTGAGAAAGGAACTTCTCAATCTTGCGCGCCCGAGCCACAATCTGACGGTCTTCTTCAGAAAGCTCATCTAGACCTAGAATCGCAATGATGTCCTGCAATT
>JBCBWB010000451.1:0-543 GCA_039817275.1 Cyanobacteria bacterium J06648_1
ATTGTTTTAATCGTAAGACCAATTGCAAAGATACTAAATACTTAATGATTTCTTTATTTCTTAGCCCAAATCAGCAGATCTGAGTCAGAGATTACTCCGCGCAGAGCCGCAGCATCCATTGGATGCCTCTAGTCGTCAAGACGACTAGAGGCATTCGCCTCGCGCTCAGAGTCTTGGCAGAGCTTTCGCTCAGTTCGCCGCAAGGCGGCTGGGGCGCAACGCGCCCGCGCAAGACAGTGGGGCGCTAGCCCCGCAAACGACGGACACATGCGGCTCAGCCCCGGAGGGCAGATCGTCGTCAAGACGACTGGGACGCAAAACCTCCGTGCCTTTGTCCTAAAGGATACCGCTCCGCATATGCTCTGACCGTTGGTCACATCTCGATCGCAATTGAATAAAAATCTTCGGATTAGATAACAGTCTCCTCGCCAACGCCGTAAATAGAAGTAGGTATTTTGACGCTTTAGTATTTGTTTATTTGGCGACCGCCTTGTCCTAATTTGGACGACCGCCAAGCATACCCCTAACTTAGATACCGATCTC
>JBCBWB010000452.1:0-543 GCA_039817275.1 Cyanobacteria bacterium J06648_1
TCCTCCTCTTGAAGAAAATAATCGAAGCTAGAGCCAGCATAGGGATTATCGGTCATATTTTTGATGCTCCTTTTGACGTTTTACGGCTAAATCCATTTCTTTCCTCGGTGTCTTCTGGGATTTTTTGACAAACCCATGTATCAAAATCATTTCACCATTGCTGATATAGAAGATGACCCGCGCTATCTTGCCCCCAGTTATTTTACTCCGCACTTCCCAGAGGTCTTTATAACCTGAAAGCGATCTACACAGGGGCAAATCAATCGGAAAGCTGAACTCAATATGCGAAGCGGTATCCTTTAGGACATCCTTGATATCGCTGCCAATAATACGGCAGTCCTCGCGAGCTAAAGTCTTCAGCCAGTCCTTAACTGGCGCAGTCGCATTCGCGACCAGTGCCTTGCTTCGCAAGGTCAGATGCGTGAGCATCGCCACCATTGGCAGAGCGAAAAAATCTAGCTGGTAGTCTTTTCAATCTTCGCTCCTGGTTAACTGTATCTTATATGGTACATTGTACTGCATTAGATCGCACCAATATTTAAA
>JBCBWB010000453.1:0-543 GCA_039817275.1 Cyanobacteria bacterium J06648_1
ATTTTATTTGCCAGGAACAATTTTTATCGTCGTCGTGCTGCTTACCTACTTTCTCCACAGTATGAAGACTCAAGCCTTGAAACAGGCTACTGTTGATGCGGCTAAAACTTTAGCAGGGACAACAATTGTCCTGGCTGCCGCGGTACCGATGGCGAGGGTATTTATTAACTCTGGCTTCAATCAGTCGGATTTGATCAGTATGCCCCTAACTTTAGCAGCGGGAGTTTCCAATTTAGCAGGTGGCAGTTGGCCTTTATTTGCACCGACAATTGGCGCCATGGGGTCGTTTATTTCTGGTAGTGCTACCGTCAGCAATATGATGTTCTCTCTGTTTCAGTTTGGGGTGGCGACCCAAATTGATGTGTCGGGTGCGGTGGTGACAGCTTTACAATCGATGGGGGCTGCTGCGGGCAATATGATCTGCGTTTCTAATGTAGTAGCTGCCTCAGCGACAGTTGGTTTGGCTGGGCAAGAAGGACTGCTAATTCGTCGCGTACTATTACCTTTGAGTTATTACTTGCTGAGTGCGGGAATCTTGGGCAT
>JBCBWB010000454.1:0-543 GCA_039817275.1 Cyanobacteria bacterium J06648_1
AGGGATTTGGTTCTTGCGCCATGCATTCTTGATGAAGATGGAAATGAGACAACAGGTACAGTTTTTGCAACGCCATCAGGAAGAAGAATAGAATACAGTAACAACATTGATACTGTAGGTGGGCAAAGTGGAAGTCCTGTTTGGCACACCTTAGAAGGAGATGAACCTCGTGTTTTAGGAGTCCATAGTAGGGGACCCAAAGTAGGTAGAAACGTTGGCACGCTAATCGATATAGAAGCCTACAAGCTAATCATAGATAAAATAGAGGGGAACGGAGACCCAAACTTACTTCCAGAAAATCTTATATATGGTAGCGATCCTCTTCCCCCTCCAGGTTCTCCTCCTAACAGTGGTAACGATCGCATAGTTGGTACTTATCGCAAAGAACGCATTCTTGGTTTAGCAGGAAATGACACCATCGAAGGTGCAGGTGCAGACGATCGCCTTGAAGGAAATGAAGGTAACGATAATCTTGACGGTGGTGCTGGCGACGATCTCCTAACAGGTGGTGCTGGTAACGACATAATTGATGGTGGTACAAAT
>JBCBWB010000455.1:0-540 GCA_039817275.1 Cyanobacteria bacterium J06648_1
TAAATTCAGTTAGGAGTTAGGAGTTAGAAATGTAAAAAGAGATGATAGGAGTTAGTATTTAATAATTGAAGATTCACATCCAACCGATGAACAACTGATAATTGATAACTGATAACTGATAACTGATAACTGATAACTGAAATAGCATCAATTACAGCTTCATTAGACATATCAAACTCGTCATTTGCGTAAATCAAAATTGACTTTAGCAAATGCTTCGCTCGCTTCTGAACTTGTAAACCATAGCTAATTCGTGCCATTACAGTTATCAGTTATCAGTTATCAATTACCAGTTTTTATCCAGAGGGTGTTGCTGAATCGTAATGTGAAATTATGATTTCACATTGCAGGAGACGTAACACTGTTACGTCTCTACACGAGTTTCATGTTTTTCTACAAAATTTATGTTGACTGATAACTGATAACTGTTAACTGTTCACTGTTCCACCATTTCCAACAATTGCTGTTCGCTTAATTGAGCAATTCCCAATTTCTCAGCTTTCGCTAATTTAGACCCAGCGTTTTCTCGAGAAAACGCTG
>JBCBWB010000456.1:0-538 GCA_039817275.1 Cyanobacteria bacterium J06648_1
GTCCCAAACAGGTAGCGTCCACAATCAGCCCAAAATGGAACGACTTGCTGTAACATTTTTAGTGGTTAGTCTTGATGAATAGCAGACCTCAGAGGAGTTATATCCCAAGCTCTGATATATCTAAAGAATTAACCTTTTGGGGCTGTGGCTCAGATGGATAGAGCAAGCGCCTCCTAAGCGCTAGGTCGTGCGTTCGAATCGCACCAGTCCCGTTTTCTAAAACGCTGGTTGGCTAAGCAACATGTGCGGGCTCGCTCGCCTGCACGTTGCGCCCACCAGCAATTTCTTTACCGCCATAGTCTGTATGCGACGACAGCCGTTGGTTTTTGATATCTGAAAGGGCACCAATTAGATGGGCGCTCAGGATATGCCAGTCCTCTGCATCTAGCTGATGAGATAGAGACAGCAGCAGCCTCTTGGGATAATGAGCAATCAGACCAATCAACGGCATCACCACGATAGCGACAATGTCAGGATCGCCCAGGCTAGCCCGTACAGCATCTGCCAGGCCAATAGCGAGTGCCTGCAGCGGCATCGC
>JBCBWB010000457.1:0-528 GCA_039817275.1 Cyanobacteria bacterium J06648_1
ATAAAATAGAAGACCTTGACTGTTGGATATACTCAGCCGCCTGCTCTACGCTAAGCGGTTTTGAAAACAGGTAGCCTTGGACCAAATCACAACCTAGGCCTCTGATGGCTAGCGCCTGACCAACATTTTCTACGCCTTCGGCTACTACTACCATGCCCAAGGTTCGCGCCAGGGTGATGACCGCGCGAACCACTTCTAGGCTGCTGTGGTTGCTCTTCATTGTGCTGACAAAAGAGCGGTCAATTTTGAGCGTATCCACAGGAAACTTGATCAGATAGCTCAAAGAAGAATAGCCTGTACCAAAATCATCTAGGCTAATTCTGATATGCTTCTCTTTTAGTTTTCTTAGATTTTCCCAGCTAACCTGGGTGTTCTTAATCAGTGAGGTTTCAGTGACCTCTAGCTTAATATTTCTGGCATTGAGGTGTGTTTTTCTCAATGTCTTATCGACCAGCCGCGTTAACGATGAATATAAACGTCTCAAGCCATCAGCTTGAGACAGAGAGCTTCCCGAGGCTGGTCGATAAG
>JBCBWB010000458.1:0-527 GCA_039817275.1 Cyanobacteria bacterium J06648_1
TAACGGTGAAATGGTTACAACTCGTGCTTTTCGGACTTGAGTAAGGGAGCAGGTTCGAGAAATCTAATTTTATATCTTTGGCGGTTGAAACCACTGCTACACAAGCAAAACCCGCCTGTGAGGTTTATAAATAGAAAATTAAATAAACTATATATTTCGATATTTTTAGTCCTATTCATAGGACTTGTGCTATTAGCTTGGGGTTTGCAACCCCGAGCGGGTGTACGACAAGAGTTATTAAGCTGTTGTGCATCTAATTTGTATATTAGGACGGGCAGGGATGCCCCGCAGTTGCTCATGGGGGAAACCCCCAAGACCGCGCTGCTCTCCATCCCACAAGAATTAGGAAATTTAACAATATTCAATTTAAATGCGTTTCAACTTAGTCAGATTATTCTAATTAATTAGTTTAAAAACGCCAGTTAAATGGTGCGTTAGAGCATTATCACAGCTATTCATGAAAACAAATATTTTTCGCGCTTTAACACACAAAATCACCACCCCACCTCGCAATACAATTATCCGTT
>JBCBWB010000459.1:0-523 GCA_039817275.1 Cyanobacteria bacterium J06648_1
TTTCATGAAAGCCATGATTTTGGCGGCTGGTAAAGGCACTCGCGTTCGTCCCATTACGTACACAATACCAAAGCCCCTGATTCCAATTTTGCAGAAGCCAGTGATGGAATTTTTGCTAGAGCTACTGCGGCAGCACGGTTTTGATCAAATTATGGTCAACGTTAGCCATTTGGCTCATGAAATTGAAGGATATTTCCGCGACGGTCAACGTTTTGGCGTAGATATCGGCTATTCTTTTGAAGGCAGCATTGTTGATGGCGAGCTAGTCGGAGAGGCAGTAGGTTCTGCTGGCGGCTTACGCAAAATTCAAGATTTCAACACTTTTTTTGATGATACGTTTGTCGTCCTCTGTGGCGATGCTCTCATCGATCTAGATTTGACCGCCGCCGTTAAACAACATCGAGCTAATGGCGCGATCGCTACGGTAATTACCAAAAAAGTTCCGCAAGAAGATGTTCCTAGTTATGGAGTAGTAGTAACGGATGAGAACGGCAGAATTAAGTCTTTCCAAGAGAAGCCTTCT
>JBCBWB010000045.1:0-30714 GCA_039817275.1 Cyanobacteria bacterium J06648_1
ATACTCTTGATGGTTGTGAGACTTCTCAGTTTGCCATGCAGCTACAGGCAGTTAAAGGAATGGGAAATTTGCAAAATGCGATCGCGTTTTTCTAAATACTCTGAATCAGATTCTTCAAAACCCAAGAGATTAACCATTACTGCCCCAGCAGATTTTAAAGCTGTTGAACCTAAAGCCATTCCTGTAACTGCCTGTAGCTGCATGGCAAACTGAGAAGTCTCACAACCATCAAGAGTATAGTGTCCTGAATTATGAGTACGGGGCGCAATTTCGTTCACCAGCACGCGGTTATCTTTGGTGAGGAAAAACTCAATACCAAATACGCCCACTACTTCTAGCTTATCTAAAATCTTACGGGCGATCGCTTCAACTTCTGCTGCTACTTGATCAGCTACGTGCGCAGGCGTAATTGTCCAATGACAGACCTGATTCTTCTGATAGGTTTCGGTAACGGGATAGAGCGCAATATCTCCCAATGCGTTACGTGCGGCGATAATACCCAATTCGAGATCGAAAGGAATAAACTCTTCTACAAGTAATTCTTGTACTGGAACAGTTTTTTCTAGCCAGGCTAAATCCTCGGCATCTCTAACAATAAAAGTTCCCTGTCCGTCATAACCATGACGACGCGCTTTTAAAACTACAGGAAAGCCATAATTAGATTCAATCTGCTCTTTTGTGGGATAGAGGCTAAATTTTGGGACGGGTACGCCGATATCTTTGAGGTAACTACGCTGGTGGTATTTGTCTAACAGAGGCTTCAGAGTAACCAAACTGGGACAAAAATGAGCAGATCCTCCATATTTCTCTACCTCGTGCAGTGCTTTTAAATCGACGAACTCATTTTCAAAAGTAACCACATCAGAGTACTGAGCTAGTTTAACTGTTCCCTCAAAATCATCGATCTCGGCAAAGATAGCTTCGTCTGCTCTAGATACTGCTGGATCGTCTTGGTTAGGTGTCTGCACTACTAGCTTAATATCTAACTTAGAGGCTTCGGCTGCCATCATCCAAGCTAACTGTCCACCGCCAATTACTCCAACCTGCTTGCTTCTCATCTTTCCCCAGCCTGTCTATTTGACCATTAACAAGTTTACTATTTAGTCAAGATCTTATAGACGGCACCGCCAGGACAAAAGTGCTGATTCCTGACTCAAAAAACTGCTGTTTTACAAATGTTAACTCGAGCGTAATATTTATTAACATCGCTTATTTTGTCTTTAAATATCGTCTAAAATCCATTCGGAACTGCGTTCTCCCAAATCAAGCTGAATGCTAACTGCTTTGCCTAATCGAGGACGTTCTTTGGTCTTCTCAATGTATGACTGTATCTGCTCCACGCCGTTCCAGCCATTGATATAATTGGCGATCGCCTGAAGATTTTCTCGGTACTGCTGTTCTGAGAGGGGAAAAGAGGCTTGTTCCAAGTATTTCCACATTACCTGAACATAGATTTTTCCCTTGATTTTGCGGAGCTGCATGTCATAGGAACAGCCCCACTTTTCTAATAAAAGTTGGTGTAATTGATCGCCTGTCATGATATTTTTCTCAAAAAAGCTGCTGACTTTGAGTGGAATCGATTCTCAATCTCTGTAATAATTTAATACATTGGTTCATACAGGGTTGTTCAGTCTAGTCTTCTCTAAATTTCGCTCGGTGATATCTAACACTGAAACTCTAGTAGACTATAAAGCTAGACTCGCAACTGTTAACTTTTTTAAGCGGAGAATTACGATAAATTCTTTTGCATAGAAGATCTTTACACATCTCCCAGTCATCATTCTTAGTTTACGTTTACAAAAAATACAATTTATCTATAGTTATGGTTCAATCTTCTGGTTCTGGTATCTCTAGTAAGGGTGACGATAACGTCCCAGATTTAGGACGCAGACAATTTATGAATTTACTCACCTATGGCTCAATCACAGGAGTAGCCTTAGGTGCTTTATATCCAGTAGTCAAATACTTCATTCCCAACACTGGCGGTGGTGCTGGCGCTGGGGTAACAGCCAAAGATGCTTTGGGTAATGACATTGTCGTGAGCGAATTTTTGGCGACGCATCAACCAGGCGATCGCACCTTAGCTCAAGGTTTAAAAGGCGATCCTACCTACGTTGTAGTCGAAGGAGACTCCACTCTGCGCAACTATGGCATTAATGCTGTCTGTACTCACCTGGGCTGTGTTGTTCCCTGGAATGCTAGTGAAGACAAATTTATGTGTCCTTGCCACGGTTCTCAGTACGACCAAACAGGTAAGGTAGTCAGAGGTCCCGCGCCATTGTCTCTCGCATTAGCGAAAGCCGATGTTCAAGATGACAAGCTGGTCTTCAGTCAGTGGACGGAAACCGACTTCCGTACTGGTGAAAAGCCTTATTGGGCATAGTTTGAAGGATAAGAGATGAGGAAACGGCCTGTAAAAGCAGGTAGGAGTGATTTTCCTGACGCGCCAGGCGAATGCTCTCTGGATGAGGAAAGACATCTATTTCCCGCCCAAAAATTCAAATCTTCTTATCGACAGTAAATATTATTCATCCGTATTAATCTTTTTGAGATTGTCAATCTAACAAATGAGAACATTGAAACCATTGGCACTGTTGAAGTTTGCCAAGGACATAATTACTAAATCTGCCGTAGTCGCGATCGCTACGGTCGCTATTTTCTTTGCCAGCGATCTTGCTGTATCCCAGTCTGCCTCTGCCTACCCTTTTTGGGCGCAACAAACTGCACCTGAGACTCCCAGAGAAGCTACTGGCAGAATTGTCTGTGCTAACTGTCACCTAGCTGAAAAAGAGGCTGAAGTTGAGATTCCTCAGTCGGTCTTACCAGATACCGTATTTGAGGCTGTAGTAAAAATTCCTTATGATCTAGCTAGCCAACAAGTATTAGGGGACGGTTCTAAAGGCGGTTTAAACGTGGGTGCAGTATTAATGCTGCCTGACGGCTTTAAAATTGCTCCTGAAGACCGTATTCCTGAAGAAATGAAGGAAAAAACTGGCGGCGTATATTTCCAAGAATATAAAGAAGGCGACGATAACGTCGTGTTGGTAGGTCCTCTTCCTGGCGAACAGTACCAAGAAATTACTTTCCCCGTACTTTCTCCCAACCCCAAAACTGATAAAAACATCAACTTTGGGAAGTATGCTGTTCACTTGGGTGCTAACCGTGGACGCGGACAGGTTTATCCTACTGGCGAAGCTAGCAACAACAACATGATCAAGGCTTCTGCTACTGGTACAATTGTGGCGATCGCTCCTCAAGAAGCTGGTGGCTATACAGTAGACATCGATACGGCTGACGGTACAGTGACAGATACTATCCCCGCTGGACCCGAATTAATTGCTGCCGAAGGTCAACAAATTGCTGCTGGCGATGCTTTGACAAATAATCCTAATGTGGGCGGCTTTGGTCAGATGGATACCGAAGTCGTATTACAAAGCCCTGCTCGTATTGGTGGCTTAATGGCTTTTGCTGGCGGTATTATGATTTGCCAAATCTTGCTGGTCTTGAAAAAGAAACAGGTAGAAAGAGTTCAAGCAGCAGAAATGGATTTTTAATTGATTTCCTTTTGACTGCGACTTAATCTAATAGACATTAAGACAGGTTTTATACCTGTCTTTTTTTATTGCCAATATCAAAAACTAAAAATCTTGCTCTTAAAGTAATAGCCATCTCAAAAATCTTAAATAAAATTTACATTTAGACGCTTATCACATGCCTAATACACTCAATTAATAGGTGTAGAAATAAGAGCAACAGAACCTTTGTCATTGGCTGATGTCTGTCTGTATTATTTGTGCGATCGCTCGATTAAGGTCACCATAATTGCTACATAGTTCTTAATAAACCCACTCAGAAAGCCCGAAACGTTTTAATCTAAAAGCTGAAGTATAAGTAAACACCTAATAAAAAGTAAACATGAGTGTAACGGCAAGTGGTGGCAGTTCATTAGCCCGTCCTCAACTCTATAAAACGGTGGCGGTGTCGGCAATCTTGCAGGCAGAGCAACAAGACCGCTATTTAGAAAAGGGCGAACTCAAAGAATTAACAGCATATTATAAATCTGGTTTTCAACGTCTTGATATAGCTCAAACCATAACTAAAAACGCGGACATTATTGTCTCAAGAGCAGCAAACCGTATCTTTACGGGTGGTTCTCCTATGTCCTATCTGGAGAAACCGCCAGAAGTAGAAGAGATGGCGATGGTTACTCCCAGTGGGAATACAAATGTCCCAGGAGAATTAATCGTCGAGCAAAAATCTGAAAAATCAGGTAGCAACGGCAGTAGCAATAATTTGCTACAGGCTTTCCGGTCTTTGTTCTCTGGTAGTTCAGGTGCAGTTCCCGCAAATTTTCGACCAATTAATATATCTCAGTATGGTCCTAGCAACATGCAGAAGTCGCTGCGAGATATGGCGTGGTTCTTACGCTATATTAGCTATGCGATTGTAGCTGGCGACCCCAATATTTTAGTTGTCAACATCAGAGGCTTGCGGGAAATTATCGAGCGGGCTTGTTCTAGTGCAGCAACAATTGTTGCCCTACAAGAAATGCGGGCGGCAACTAAGGATTATTTCCGTAAAGACCAAGATGCGACTGATATTATCATTCAATATTTTGATGTCGCCATCTCTGAATTTGAAGCGCCGACTCCTTCAGCTAAACTGCGTCAAAGCAAATCTAGCGACAAACAAGGTTTACAGCTCCCTCAGAGCTACTTTAACGCTGCCGAAAACCGTCAAAAGTTTGTGATGAAGACTGGCTTGTCTACTCTAGAGAAGCAGTCAGTAATCAAAGCCGCCTATAGACAGATATTTGAGCGCGATATTACCCGTGCCTATGGTCAATCTATTTCTTACCTAGAGTCTCAGGTTAAGAATGGCGATATTACCATGAAAGAGTTTGTCCGCCGTATCTGCAAGTCCGAGCTATATCGTAAGCAATTTTTTGAGCCGTTCATCAACAGTCGCGCTCTAGAATTAGCCTTCCGCCATATTCTTGGTCGAGGTCCCTCTTCTCGGGAAGAAGTTCAAGACTATTTTTCCGTTGTTTCGGAAAAAGGTTTAGCTGGCTTGGTTGATGCTTTAGTTGATTCTAAAGAGTATGCCGATTACTTTGGTGAAGAAACCGTCCCCTATCTGCGGGGACTGGGTCAAGAAGCCCAGGAATGTCGCAACTGGGGCATGCAGCAAGACCTCCTGAACTACAGCGCACCTTTCCGCAAAGTACCTCAGTTTGTTACTACTTTTGCCCGCTATAATCGTCCCTTACCAGATCAGCACGTTTATGGTTCGGGGAACGATCCTCTAGAAATTCAGTTTGGAGCAATTTTCCCCAAAGCGACTCGCAACCCCAGTACAAGTCCAGCGCCATTCAACAAGGATACGAAGCGACTCTTGATCCATCGCGGTGCGGGAATAGATAATCAGAATAGCAATCCTCGTGCCAGAGCCAAGCTGCCTGGTTCATTGGGAGCAAAAGTATTCCGACTCAACAATCAGTTACCAGGGGCAAGCAATACCGATAGCGTTAACTTTGGCGAAAAATCTACTCAAGCGGTAATTAGGGCTGCCTACCGTCAAGTATTTGGACGGGATATCTATCAAGGTCAAGAAGTTAAAGTTGCCGAAATCAAGCTGGAGAATGGTGATATTACTCTGCGTGAGTTTATCCGTGCTTTAGCTAAGTCGGATACCTTCCGCAATTTGTACTGGACATCTTTGTATGTCACCAAGGCAGTAGAGTACATTCATCGTCGGCTATTGGGTCGCCCAACCTATGGTCGCCAAGAAATTAATAAATACTTTGATATTTGTTCTCAGAAGGGTTTCTATGCTCTGGTTGATGCTTTAATCGACTCAGATGAGTATATCGAAGCATTTGGCGAAGATACTGTTCCCTATGAGCGTTATCTAACCGCTGGTGGTCTGCAACTGCGTAAGACTCGTCCTGGAGCGATTGAGGAAGGTATTGGGGCGAAAGTTGAACCTGATGAAACTCCTCGCTTTGTCGAATTAGGTCAAATTAGCAGTTTCCGCACTGAGCCTGAAGTTAAGCAGAAAATTACTCAAGGGGTTAGCGCCCAACGCACCCAAAGCAAGGTGTTCAAGCTGACGACAACGACAGATAAGATTGCCGTCAAGAACGTCATCAAAGCAGCTTACCGTCAGATATTTGAGCGAGATATCGATCCTTACGTGGTAGATACTCAATTTGCTGTCTTAGAAAGCCGCTTAGGTAATAATGAAATTAACCTGAAAGAGTTCATTGAAGGCTTAGGCTGTTCTGAACTATATCTCAAGGAGTTCTACACTCCTTATCCCAACACGAAGGCGATCGAGCTGGGAACCAAACATTTCTTGGGACGCGCACCAGTAAATCAAAAAGAGATTCAGAAATATAACAAAATTCTGGCATCTCAAGGTTTAAAAGCTTTTATTGGCGCAATGGTTAACAGCATGGAGTATGTTCAGGTGTTTGGCGAGGACGTTGTTCCCTACCGCCGTTTCCCCACCCTACCTGCGGCAAACTTCCCCAACACAGAGAAGCTTTACAATCGTTTAACGAAACAGAATGACGAGATTGTCATCCCCAGTTTTGATACGACAAAAGCTACTTCTAGATAAACTTAAATAAGACTCGATGCCGCACATCTTTGTCGGGAAGCTTTATTCTCAGAATAGTTAGAATGCTCAGCTTAAGATAAGATCTGCATAGATTAGGAGGTGGCTTTATCCGCTGAGATGAAGTCACCTTAGTCTTGTCGGTAATTTAAGGTCAAGTTGACCATACTACTTAGCTCAACATTAAATTCTGTTAAGGAAGAGCAATCATGTGCAACAAAATGTCAGATTATAGTTAAGTTGGGCAATTGCTACAGCGATCGCTAGTAAGCCACAATCAATAGTTCTGTAGGCTAATGAAGCATTTTGGTCTTAATTTACCTAGAATAGTTATAGCGACCGTAACGTTGTGAAAAATTACTCTGTGTAAAGGTTTATTGATAAGTCGGCAATGATTAGCAGATTAGTAAGGGCGAGTTGCCATACTAATCTGTAGCAAAAAGCTAAAAACTAGGTTGCAAAACAGAGTAATCTATAACCTAGGGGTTTTTTCAATAACCGCGAAATTTGAGCAGTAAAAAACTCAACTGGAGCACTGTCGTAAAATAGCTATGTTTTTTGCTCTTTATAGACGAAAAGATTAGCTACTGCTGGCAAGCCTTGAAAAATCCAAACTACCGATAAAAAGGTATTTTATTCATTTAATTTCATCTTCTTTGGGAGGAATCCATCGATGAGTATAGTCACGAAATCCATCGTGAATGCAGATGCTGAGGCTCGCTACTTGAGTCCTGGTGAACTAGACCGAATCAAATCTTTTGTCACTAGTGGTGAAAGCCGTCTACGTATTGCACAAACTCTAACCGAGTCTCGCGAGCGTATCGTTAAGCAAGCTGGCGACCAATTGTTTCAAAAGCGCCCCGACGTTGTCTCTCCTGGCGGCAACGCTTACGGAGAAGAAATGACTGCAACCTGTTTGCGTGACATGGATTACTATCTACGCCTGATTACTTATGGTGTAGTCGCTGGTGATACAACGCCAATCGAAGAGATTGGTCTGGTCGGTGCAAAAGAGATGTACAAGTCTCTGGGTACTGACGTAGGTGCTATGGCGCAGAGTATTCGCGAAATGAAAAACGTAGCAACTTCAATGATGTCTGGTGATGACACATCAGAAGCTGCTTCTTACTTCGATTATGTAATCGGAGCTATGCAGTAGTAGGCAATGCCTGGCTGCTAATATAACTAGTAACAAATTTTTTCAAAAATACACTAACTTATCAGTGTTAAACAGTTTAAGACTCGGTAAGATAAGGAAATAAAACTATGCAAGACGCAATTACCTCTGTAATTAATTCGGCTGACGTTCAAGGCAGATACCTCGACGGTGCTGCAATGGACAAGCTAAAAAGCTATTTTCAAACTGGTCAATTAAGAGTACGTGCTGCCAGCGTAATTAGTGCTAATGCAGCTAGCATCGTTAAAGAAGCAGTAGCAAAATCTTTGCTCTATTCTGATGTTACTCGTCCTGGTGGCAACATGTATACTACTCGTCGTTATGCGGCTTGTATTCGTGACTTAGACTACTATCTTCGTTATTCCACTTACGCCATGCTAGCTGGAGATCCTTCCATCCTAGATGAGCGCGTATTAAACGGCTTGAAAGAAACTTACAACTCTTTAGGAGTTCCTGTTGCTTCTACTGTTCAGGCAATCCAAGCTATGAAAGAAGTAACTGCTAGTTTGGTTGGCGCTGATGCAGGTAAAGAAATGGGCGTTTACTTTGACTATATTTGTTCTGGCTTGAGCTAGTTCGGAATCGAAAAGTAAGTCGTTTACCATAGCAGCGAGCCGCAGGCTCGATTAGAGACGAACACATAGATTCGGGAAGTCTAGAGTGAGTGCTAGTTCCAACAAAGCTTAGTTTTTCGAGCGCGAAAGAAAAATAAGTTTAGGCGAGATCTAGTATTGACTTCTGACTCCCGAATTTTGGTATCTAGGGACGGTTTTGTTCCTAGTCGAATCAAGTTCGAGAAAAAGCCATCGGCGAGGCATTTCAGAGTAGCTAAATTTACTACAGGAAAATTTAACTTTTTTATTTAATAGGGAGAAATTATTTCATGCGCATGTTTAAAGTGACGGCTTGTGTTCCCAGTCAAACTCGAATCCGCACTCAAAGAGAATTACAAAACACATTTTTTACAAAGCTCGTACCTTACGATAATTGGTTTCGCGAGCAGCAAAGAATTATGAAAATGGGCGGTAAAATCATTAAAGTTGAATTGGCGACAGGTAAGCAGGGTATGAATACAGGATTGTCCTGAGTTTGCTCTCAATTCTATTTGAGTTATAAAAATTTGAGTTATAAAAAAAGGGGTCTGGTTGACCTCTTTTTTGCTATTTGGATCTAGCTGTAGACAAGCATGAGGCTCTGTGAACCACAGACCAGAAATAATTTGTTGAATTATGCCTAATTAAGGTCAATCATCTGCTACCTTTAAAAAGCAAAAATATCAGCAAAAAAATTAACCTTAGTGAAAGCTAATCTTGTTCGGCAATATCTTAGCTATTTTATTCCCTTTGTTGCTCCTCAAGTTAGATCTTGGACATGGGAAGCTCGCTTGTTGAACTGGCTAACCTGTGTTTGGCTCATCATTGGTTTAGTAACTCTGATGTCTGCCTCATATCCAGAAGGAATGGTCAACAACAACGATGGACTTTATATTTTAAAGCGTCAAATGATCGGGGTAACAGTGGGCATTGTCGGTTTTAATTTATCTTCTCGTCTACCTCTGAGCAAAACAATCAAGATTGCACCATTGATGGTGATAATTTTACTGACCTTGATTTTTGCCACTTTAATTCCTGGTTTGGGTAAGACTACCATGGGTGCCAGCCGTTGGATTGCCATTGGTCCGTTTTCGCTTCAGCCATCAGAGTTAATCAAACCTTTTTTGGTACTCCAGGCAGCGTATCTATTTTCTCGCTGGAATAGGCTAACCACTAAAATACGAGTGGTTTGGTTAATCACTTTTGCACTAGTGCTGGCAGGAATTTTAAAACAGCCCAACTTAAGCACGACAGGACTGTGTGGAATGAGTCTCTGGCTGATTGCCCTGGCTGCCGAATTGCCTTTGGGTCAGTTATTGGGTGTAGCAGGAGGCGGTTTAAGCGTAGCAGGTCTGAGTGTTGCCCTCAATCCTTACCAGCTAGACCGCATCACTTCGTTTCTCAACCCCTGGCAAGATTATCATCATAAAGGATATCAGCTAATTCAAAGTCTATTAGCGATCGCTTCAGGAGGATTCAATGGTGCTGGCTATGGTTTATCACAACAAAAATTATCATTTCTCCCAATTCGCTCAACAGATTTCATTTTTGCTGTCTATGCCGAGGAATTTGGCTTTGTTGGCTGTGTCGCTCTGTTGCTTTTGATTATCGGCTACGGAACTTTGGCTTTAAGAGTCGCCATCAAGTGCGATCGCGATTTACCACGATTGGTGGCGGTGGGGTCCATGGTATTTATTATTGGGCAGTCACTGATCAATATTGGCGTTGCCACAGGCTCTTTGCCGACAACTGGTCTACCGCTACCCTTCTTTAGCTACGGAATCAATTCGATCATCGCTTCGCTACTGTTGGCTGGTTTGCTGGTCAGAGTAGCCAGAGAGAGTAACACTACCAGAGTTATTACTCTTAAGCATCCACATCGCCAACCTAATCCTCCCAGTCAATAGAGAATGACCCTACAATAGGGCATCCGATCTAGATTAAGGGGATGAAATATTTACCATGATTCAAGTACCTTGGAGAATCCTGCTAGTCACAGCAGGTTTGGCTTCATAATAAAACTAGTTACTCTAAGATCTGATTAAAAGCCTTTCTTGATTACTCAAAATCAATTATGTCCATTCCTGAGAGGCACTTAGAATTCTGCCTCCTTAGCCACTAATCATAAGAATGTAATGCATCTTCCAGGCTCTATTATTGATGATCGATATCAGATTATTCAACAGTTAGGTCGCTCAGAAAGGGAAAGAACCTATCTAGCAAAAGATTTACAGGCTACGAATGACGGTAAATGTATTGTCAAACAGTTGAACTTTGATAGTGAGAATGAGATAAATTGGCAGATTATTCGACAATACTTACTTAATGAAATCGCCATACTTCAAAGACTAGGGGATCACCCTCAAATTCCGCAACTTTATAATCATTTTGTTCTAGAGCAGCGGCTTTATCTCGTTCGTGAATATATTAATGGAGATAACCTAGAACAGGAAGTAGAACAAAAGAAATTTGACGAAGCTAAAGCAATATCTTTAATTCAGGACGGACTAAGGATTCTCGATTTTATTCACAAGACTAATGTAATTCATCGTGATGTTCAGCCAATTCATTTGGTTCACCGCCAACAAGATAGTACATATGTTTTAATAAATTTTGGCGCGATGCGCGAGATTGAGGCAACAGAAATTAATCTGCAAGGAGAGCTTGTCCGAAAGCATCCTGTAGGCAACTGGGTTTATAGCGCTCCCGAACAGAAGGCAGGGGAGTCTAACTTCAACAGCGATATTTATTCCCTAGCCAAGTGCGCAGTTTATGCTCTGACGGGAAAATCTCCCCAAGAGTTAGCCAAAATTGAGGTTGATTGGCGATCGCAATGTCAGATTAGTCCGAAACTAGAGGCAATTTTGCGCAAAATGATGTTGCCCACAGTGAGTTTGCGCTACAGCTCTGCTTTGGAAGTGTTGCAAGACCTGAGACCACTGCTCAAGATTAAGCAAATAGTGGGGGGACGCTATTCTATTATTAGTTATTTGGGAGGCAAGGCAGGAGTTGAGACATATCTTGCTGAAAATTTACACCGCCATTATCAATCTCCCTGCGTGATCAAGCAGCTTAAGCTACCCCAAAGCGATAATACTAGCAAAATCAAGTTAGAGTCCCGTTTCGCTGAAGAATTAGCGATTTTAGAAAGATTGGGATATCATGAGCAGATTCCCCAGCTATGGGATCATTTTGCCGAAAATGACGAATTTGACCTGGTTCAAGAGTATATTCAGGGCGAAAACTTGGCTCAAAAAATAGCGCAACAGAATCTTTCTCCCGCTCAGATTGTACAGATTTTGGACAGTACACTGTCTGTACTTCAGTTTGTCCATCAAAATCGTCTAATTCACCGCAACATTAAACCATCAAATCTTCTAATCAGGGAATTAGATCAGCAGGTAATTATTACAGACTTTGGTATCTTGCAGGAAATCAAAGCTGCATCGAGTCCAGCACCAGCAGGTCAGAACTTTGACCGCGAGAATTATTGGTCTCCCGAACAAAAAGCAGGTAGACCAACTATCAGCAGCGATCTTTATGCTGTAGGGATGACGGCAATTGAAGCTTTAACTGGGAATAAGCCAGGCACCTTTACCAGGGCAGAAACGGGCAAGCTACTTTGGAGTACAAATCTTAATCTAGACCGTCGTTTGATTCGGCTGATTGATAAATTAGTGCAGCTAGATTTGGGACAAAGATATCAATCGGCAGAAAAAGTTTTGAGGGATTTGAGAAGAGTAAACAGTTACAAAACTGCTAATTCATCTTCTGCTAAACTGCCGATTCAGGATGCTGCTCGTCAGGGGCGTAAATCGAAGCTTCCTCTGGTGATTGGCTTACTGGGGATTACTTTTTTACTGGGTAGTATTGAATTTGCTTTTCCTCGTCTGCGACCTTTTTACTATTCATATCGGGGAGAACAATTATTGCCAGCCCAGCCTCAAACGGCTTTAAATTTTTTTACTAAAGCCATCGACCTCAAGCCAGAAAGCTGGCGAGGATGGTTGGGAAGAGGAGATGCTCTAACGGCAATGGAACGTTATCCTCCCGCATTAGAAGCTTATGAAGAAGCAGCCGTATTAAATCCTCGCAACGGGGAAAGCTGGAAAAAGCAAGGAGATATTTTATTGCGCCTAGAAAACTTCAGTCAGGCGATCTCCGCCTATAATCAAGCTTTGGAATTAAAGCCAGAAGAGGCAGCGATTTATAACCGTAAGGGGCAGGCTTTATTCGAGCTACAGCAATATGAAGCGGCTCTGGTCATGCAGGATGCCGCTTGGTCGAGAGAGCGCAACAATCCCCAGTTTTTAAGCGATCGCGCTCATAATTTATTTAAATTGGGACAGTATAACGAGGCTCTGGGAATATTCAATCGAGTTCAGGCAATAGAGCCAAGCAACTTTAAGCTTTGGCAAGATAAGTTCCTGGTTTTAGAAGCTTTAAATCGACCTCAAGAAGCAGCAGGGGTGATACGGCGAGTCAATAACAGCTATCTTCAAGCCATCGGGCAACAGCCTCAAGCAATATCAATCTGGATCAATCAAGGAGATTTCCTACTCTCAGCTCAAATGTACGCTGAAGCGAACTATTCCTACAGTCAGGCAATTACCTTTGAGGTAGACAATTATCAAGCTTGGCTGGGAAAGGGTAAAGCCTTAGCCAAAGCTGGGGATTCAGAAACTGCCCTAGAAGCTTTAGACCGAGCGCTGCAAATTCGCCCCCAATCTTCTAGAGTTCGACAGGTACAGGGGCAGATTTATCAAGAACGCCGCGATTACGAACAGGCGATCAATAGCTACAGCCGAGCCATAGAAATCAATGCTGACGATGCATCTCTTTGGCGAGATCAAGGAATTGCTTTAGCTAGACAGGGAAAATACACTCAGGCGATCGAGTCTTTAACTACAGCCAGCGAACTGAGCGTCTATAGTGTTCAAACTTGGCAAGAACTAGCTCAAGCACAATCGGTGCTAGGACAGGATGATCAAGCAGTCGCCACGATTGAGCGAGGACTGAAGTATTACTCACAAAATTCCGAGCTATGGAGCTTAAAAGGGCTGATTCAGACCCAGAATGCTGACTATAATGCAGCCTGTGCCACCTATCGTCAAGCAAGAAAAGCAGGTGCAGAATCTCCCACAATCATGAGTTCCATGAGACAGCTAGGTTGTCGTCTAAACTAGTTTGGGCAACATTTTTCCTCGCTCTAACCTTTATACTGACAGCTAATAGTTCAAAAAAATATCATCCGTAGCAAACATTTAAATATTTCATATGAGCTGTGCCAAATTGAGTGATTTTCATTGGCAAAATTAAAGGCTGGCAATAGTGCCAACCCAAAACAACACGTTAAGTTATCTGCTGAAAATTATAATTAATTGAATATTATCTAATTATTTAAAGTCAGACTACTGCTGATTGAAGATCAAAAGCTGTAGCAAAGATGTTAGAAATTTAATTTACTTTTAAATAGATATAAGACCAATAAATAGATATAAGACCAACTCTACTCTAAAGTAGTGTCTTGAGAAAGATAGGCAACGCGAACGCATTAAATTCAATTACCATTTACGCTAGCAAACAATAGAGTATGAAGTCAGAAAAATACTCTAGATAAAATAGAAATTCAAGTTGAGTCTAGCTTTACTAATTTTGGCAGAGAGACGGTTTACAGTAGCAATTTTTTGCTCTATTTGCGTTGATAGCTGAGAGTCCTTATTGTATTTCTGCTGATGTTTTTGCAACTTCGCTAAAGTTTCTTTCACAGTAGCTAATTCTTTCTCAATCTTGATTAGCAAAATAATCAATCGAGCAACCTTAACTGTTTTCTCTTCCGCGACAATCTCTTGCTGGATAGAGGCGATGTAGTTATTAATATCTTCCATGAATTTACTGATATGTTTACTAATACAACAGAATAACTGTGTTTGCTTTCGTTACTTAAACTAAGTATATCCGCGAATACTGAAGCAAGCTGTAAAGTTTGGGTAATTATTGGATGGCTAATGTAAACAATGTGTAAATTTGCCTAGAATAGAGCCACAACCGTTATTCAGCAGTAGATAGAGGGATATTTTTTTTGACTTCTTGATCACCTCTTGTCTATTTTACAGGTTTGCGAGGTCAGATTGGGGAGATTCATAGTTAAGTGATTTTACTTACGGAAACACAACAAGCGACAAAGTTTGTTTTAAGCACCAGAGCTGAACAAAAAATTATCCGAGGGCAGCAGAGATCGCAATCGATTCCCCAAAAATCAGCGGAAATTAAGCTCTAAGATGTTAGAACATGTATTTGAACCCGATCATTGCTAGGGAAACTATGACAGAAATAATTAATACAATCGTTCAAGTCTTGTTGGATCTCCTGGGTCAAAGTATCAAAGCTCTACCGAGTTTGTTATCCGCTTTAGTGGTGCTATTTCTGACTCGGTATGCAGTTAAGGTGATTTTAAAAATTGCCGATGAAACAGGAAAACGTACAATTAAAAGCACTTCTCTTCAGCTATTACTGATGAAGATTTGTCGTATCGGTGTTTGGACGGTAGGCATTTTAATTGCCTGTGTCTTGGCATTTCCTGGGTTTGAGCTAGGGGATATTATTGCCACCTTGGGTGTAGGTTCAGTAGCAGTGGGTTTTGCTTTCCAAGATATTTTTAAGAACTTTTTAGCAGGGATTATTTTATTAGTCGAAGAACCATTTCGGATTGGTGATGAGGTGGAAATTGGTGACTACCAAGGTAAGGTGGAGAACATTAGTATCCGTACTACCAAAATTCTGACTTATAAAGGTGAGCGAGTTCTCCTGCCCAATTCAACTGTTTTTACTGATGCCGTTAAAGTAAATACGGCTTACAGCCACCGACGTACAGATCTGGGGGTAGGAGTCGATTATAATACTCCTTTGCCCCAGGCAAAAGAACTGCTGTTGGACACAATCAAGAGTGTTGACGGCGTAATGAAGCAGCCAAGTCCTGAAATCGATCTGGTTAATTTTGGTGATAGTTCAATCGATTTTGTGGTGCGTTACTGGAGTAATTCCCGACAGAAGCAGCTACGTCATGTGCAAACCAAAGCCGTAATCGCGATCAAAAAAGCATTAGATGGGGCAGATATCAGCATTCCTTATCCGATTCGGACTCTCTACTATTACGATCAGGAAAAGTATAACGATCATTATCCTGCTGAAGCAGAGCAAACCAACTAGGGTAATCTGCTCAGAGAAATAGTGGGTTAAAATCCTGAGGGTTCTAGGTTGTCTCAAAGCTGCCTCACAATCTCCAATAATTTTGCTTAATTATGTTAGATCTAGCCAAAATTGCGGGTCAGATTCCAGGAATCAGCCAGCATATGCAAAAAGAAGCGATCGCTTCGGGTAAAAGACTAGAGTATGCTCATGATTTGCAGATCCAGGCAGCCAATCGACAGGCGGAACTAATTCAGCTTCAGTCAGATTTTCGCGATCGCCTGATTTTTGCGGCAGCCACGCCCATCGAACCCCTTGATCGCTGTTTTGAGATTCAGCCAGCCCCCTATAGCCACAGCGTTTTTGCCACTGATGGCTCACAAATTTCTCCTTCCCACCACGAGATTGCCTACTGTTATCTGATCAACATTGGTCAGATTATGATCCACTACGGACAGAGTTTGCATCCCTTGCTCGATAGCATACCTGAGGTTTTTTACAAGACAGAAGATTTGTATATTTCGCGTCAGTGGGGTATTCGCCTAGAGGAATGGATGGGCTATCGGCGCACGGTCTCCGAAGCAGAAATGTTGACAGAAATGGCCTGTAACTGGGTGCTACCACCAGGAGGACATCATGATGTACCAAACCTGGCATTGGTAGATGGTTCACTAATTTATTGGTTTTTGGACGGTTTGCCAATAGAAGCCAGGGATAAAATTTTGCCACCGATTTTAGCTGCTGCGGAAAAACTGCGGGAAACAAAAATCCCGATGATGGGTTATGTCAGTGCCTCTCGTAGTACCGAGGGCTTAAACTTTCTGCGTTTACATACCTGCGTACATGAACATCCCAACTGTGTAGTTCACTGTGGCGATCTATATGAAAAATATCCCTGCCAAAAAATAGACTCTCTGAGAGATTCGAGCTTCTGGGCAAACCGCTTGCAGCCAGGGCAGCGTAGTCCTCTCTATCGGAGTAATCTGCGGATTTTGGATCTCTATGAAGCCGCTCAAAGAGTTTATTTCTGCTATGTCAACGTGGGGACAGAAGTTGCGCGGATCGAAGTTCCCGAATGGGTAGTAGAAGATCGGGCTTTATTTGAGCAGTCTTTGAGTATTGTCATGGGTCAGGTGCAAAAAGGCTATGGTTATCCCGTTGCCTTAGCCGAGGCTCACAATCAGGCAGTAGTTCGTGGTGGCGATCGCGCTCGTTTTTTTGGACTATTAGAACAGCAGCTAATTAAAGCTGGATTGCGTAATGTGGGTACTTCCTATAAAGAGGCTCGTAAACGCGGCAGTATTGCTTAACAGGTCAAATTGAATTTAGCCCCAAATTTAGCCCCAAATTTAAACCTAATTTCTCACCTTTGCCGTCTCGGAAACCTCAGTATTGCTGAGAGAAATAAAGATTTGCCACGGGGTATCGCTTTTAACGACAATCTTTTGTTACAATTGCTGGCGTTAATCTTAGGATCGCCATATTTGTTCATTGAGCCAGCAACCATTAGATACAGTAACAGCAAGTGACATAAGCCTCGATACTTTAACTCAAGAATTAGCCGCCATTCAGCAAACTGGTTCTAAGCGAATTGCCCTCCTGGGTTCCCGCCATGTACCTCTAATGCATCAGCAGCTAATTGAAATGATGAGCTACGCCTTAGTTCTGGGAGGAAATCGTTTGGTTACTTCGGGAGCGATTGGCACCAACTCCGCTGCCATTAAGGGTGCAATGCGCGCCGACTCAAATTTGTTGACGGTAATTTTGCCTCAGAGTCTTTCCCGTCAGCCCAGAGAATCGAAAAAACAACTAGAAAAAGTAGTTCACCTAATTGAAAACTCCAATAACGATCATATGTCTTTGGGCGAGGCGAGCGCTATGTGTAACAGCGAAATTATCTCTCGCTGCCAGCAGCTAATTTGTTTTGCCTTTCACGATAGTGATACCCTGCTAAAAACTTGCCAAGAAGCAGAAGAGCAGAGAAAGATTGTCACCTTATTCTATTTTGATTAACTAGATTAGCTGGTTTAAGCTGTCGGTATTGCCAAGCTGTCGGTGACTATAGGAACTGTTAGTCGAGAAGTAGTAATCGTTTGAATTTGCCTGCTAATTACAATTTTTATTGCTTCTACCCATTTTGCGCGGGTGAAGCTAGCTACAATGGATTGGGGATTCCAAAACGCTACTCATGACTGCCAAACCTGTAAAACACCGGGAAGAACACGTTTTGATTGTTACCGATGGCAAAGGTCATCGTGAAATTCGTCTCCAGGATGAAAGTTATTCTTTGGGGCGGAGTAAGCACTGTAGTATTTTGCTACAGTCGCAGTTTGTATCTCGCCATCATGCCACCCTAGTCAAGCGGCAGCAAGAGGACAGCAACTATTATCGAATTATTGATGGTGATTCTGAAGGTAAAACCAGCGTTAACGGTTTACTCATTAATGGCAAGAAAGTCCGCTTTCACGATCTGAGAAATGGGGACAAGGTGATCTTTGGTCCTCAAGTAGAAGCTGTCTACGAATATCGGGAATATGATGTTTTTCCCACCATTCCTCCAGACGATCCTTTTGATATTACCCTGATTGATCCTGCCATGATTGATGATGAGGCGATGTAGCGATCGCTTTGTTTAAGTCTTTTTTTCCCAATTTAATTTCTATCTATTCTTATATTTGCTCGTGGAAGCCTTCCAAAATTTGCGGGGTCAACCAAAAGCAGTTGAATTACTCCTCAGGGCGATCGAGCTAAAGCGAATTGCTCCTGCCTATCTCTTTGCTGGTTTATCGGGGATTGGACGTACAATCGCTGCCCGAAGTTTTGCCCAGCTACTTCTAACTGATGGTTTATCACCTCCCAAACAAGAGCTAGCAATCAGAAAACTGCGATCGGGCAATCATCCAAATTTGCTCTGGGTTGAGCCTAGCTTTCTCAAAGGCGGCGAACTATATACGGCGGCGCAAGCAGCAGAACAGGGTATACAATACAAAACTCCACCCAAAATTCGGATCGAGCAAATCCGCAATTTAACTCAGTTTCTCAATCGTCCTGCCTTAGAAGCCGCTAGGCAAGTAGTAGTTATCGAAGATGCTCAAACTATGGCAGAAGCACCTGCCAATGCTTTGCTCAAAACTTTGGAAGAGCCAGGTAAGGCGACTCTAATTTTGATTGCTCCTGATGCCGATGCTTTGCTCTCTACTTTGGTTTCCCGCTGCCAGCGAATCCAGTTTTATCGTCTCTGCGCGGCTGATCTAACTACCGTACTGCAAGAAAACAACTATGGTGAGATTTTGGCTCATCCCGAACTAATAGCGATCGCTCAAGGAAGTCCTGGACAGGCAATCGCCGCTTGGAATCAGCTTCAGTTGATTCCTGTAGATTTATTATCCCAGCTCAAGCAAGCACCAAAAACCCCTTTAGAAGCGCTTAATTTAGCTAAAGCAATTGTTGAGCAGTTAGAAAGTCCAACTCAACTATGGCTAGTGGATTATCTCCAATATTATTACTGGCAGCAAGAGGGGCAGGTAAAACTAATGGACAGTTGGGAAAAAACGCGACAATATTTGCTTAGTTACGTGCAGCCTCGTCTTGTATGGGAATGTGCCTTGCTCAGTTTGCTTTCTCGCAATTAACGTAATGAATATATCAATGCTCAACTACTTTTTGTCTTATTTAGTTGGCTAGAACAACATGCAGCCTCGTCGAATTTATTTTCTCATCGTCAACTATAATTCTAGTGAGCTAATTCGCCGCTTACTTGATTCTTTGCCTGTAGAAACAATCGATAATTATCAGGTAATTATTATCAATAATTCCCCTAGCGATCGCCAGATTCAAAGCTTAAGCAACGACTCAGTAACAATAATTGAAGCTGATGATAATTTGGGATTTGGCAAAGCCTGTAACCTTGGCTTAGATTGGATTTATCGCCAGCATCAGCAGGCAATTGTTTGGCTGATTAATCCCGACACCTATTTTGATTCTGTCAGCAATAGTAAACAACTATCTCCAATAAAAACTGCGATCGCTTTCTTCAACCGCCACTCTCAGATCTCGATTTTAGGCACAACGGTTTACGATTCCGCAGGCAAAATTACCGCAGCAGGAGGCAAGTTTACTCCTGGCACAGCTGCCTTAGAAATAATAGCTACCCTACCCCAAGACGAACAGGTAGATTTTTGGCTTACAGATTGGGTAAGTGGCTGTAGCCTACTAATCAATTTAGCTAACTTTAGTCAGTGTCCCTCTTTCGATCCTCGCTACTTTTTATATTACGAAGACCTTGATTTTTGTCTCCGCTATGGTCAGCAAGAACATAAAATCGCCGTCACTCCCCTGCTCAAAGTTGGTCACGATACCTCTTCAATTACTGATCGCAATTTATGGCGTAAATATCAGCACATCACCAAAAGCTACCTGATTCATATTGAAAAGCATGGCAACCTAGCTACTTTTATAATTACCAATTTACGGATGTCGTTAAATACAGTCAGACTTCTAATCCTTAAACCCCAGCAAGGTTGGGGAAAACTAATTGGGATCTATCATTACTGGCGAGAGAGATTAGCAGGATAAAAAGCAATCTTTAACTACATTTATGGCTATTTATTGCTTCTGGGCATTAAAAAACTTTTGCTGATAAAGATGCTTCACAATAGTCGCATCTGTCAGATTATACTGTAGCGGCGTGACCGTAATATAGCGATCGCGAATTGCCTGTACGTCCGTTAGAATATGGGGTGGCAGATTGATATCTTCTGGCTGTTCGATGTCCTCGACGATTTCTCCCTCTAGCCAGTAATAACTTTTTCCCCGTGGATCTAATCTCTGCTCAAATTTTTCAATATAGCGTCGTAAACCCTGGCGAGTAACGATCACTCCTGCTATCTCTGAGGTAGGTACAGGTGGCACATTAACGCTCAGTAAGGGTGGCTTAGGATAATCAATCAACTGTGGCAGCAGCTTGACGGCAAAATCAGCAGCAGGCTGGAACTCCAAACCCGAAAAGCTAGCCAAACTAAAGGCGACGCTAGGTATCCCTTCTAGGACTCCCTCCATCGCCGCGGATACTGTGCCCGAATAAAGAACATCTGTACCCAAATTGGGACCATGATTAATTCCCGAATAAACCAGGTCAGGACGAGTTTCTAACACGGCACTCAGAGCGAATTTAACACAGTCGGCGGGAGTCCCCGAACATGACCAAGCAACGACCGACGAATCGAAGACAGAATCAACTTCTTTGGCTCTAATTGGCTGGTGTAAGGTCAACCCATGACCTGTAGCAGAACGTTCGCGGTCTGGACAGACTACTGTTACCTGATGACCAGCTTGAGCAAGAGTGTTAGCTAAAGTGCGTACTCCCAAGGCAAAAATACCGTCATCGTTACTAATTAGGATGTTGCTCATTAATTACTGCCAGATAGAGAGATCGCTTGTTGCTACAAACCATAGCAAATAATAGCATGAGCGATCGAAAATATAAGCTGTAAGCTTTATGCCACAAGCCATATACTGAAGCCTTTTTATAAAAGCTGACAGAGCAACAGGCTAAATTTTTGTTGAGCATCGGTATAATTTTTGACTAGTTTCAAGCCATATTCCGCACTACTTAAATATTCTGCTACTTGCTCTGGATTGAACTTACGAGATATTTCCGTGAGAATCTTTTCTCCTTTTGCCAACTCAATAGTTATATTTAGATTTGTCAAAGTAACAGTTTGCTCTGCCTGACTAATCAAGTACATTTCTATTTGATGGTCGGCTTGATTATAAATAGCCTGATGTTCAAACTGCTGAAGCTTAAAATTTCCGCCAAAGCGATTGTTGAGATGTTGCAACATATTGAGGTTGAAGGCAGCGGTAATACCTTGAGCGTCATTATAGGCAGCCTCTAATATTTCTTGAGGCTTTTGTAAGTCAATTCCGAGTAAAAAATAGTCTCCCGAATCTAGAGCAGAGATTACCTGTTTGATCAAGCGATCGCATTCTGTAGGATTGAAATTGCCAATACTGCTGCCGAGGAAGATAATCATTCTTTTGCCGAGGTTACTCTGAGACAGTTGCTCTAAAGCTTGGCTATAGGTAGCTACTTTACCCTGGATCTTAAGCTGCGAATAATCGGCTAGTAGCTCGTTGGCGCTGGTTTTTAAGATGCTGTCGCTGACATCGACTGGTACATAATATAAGGGAGAATCTCGCTTGCGGTAAACATCAAATAAATAACGGGTTTTGCTAGAGCTACCGCTGCCCAATTCCACTAATTCTACTGCCTGAGTGCGATCGACTATTTCTGAGGCATACTGGTGCAAAATGCTGGCTTCGGTACGAGTTGGATAGTATTCGGGTAGCTCACATATTTGCTCAAATAATTGCGACCCTTTTTGGTCATAAAAATAACGAGCGGGCAGGTTTTTTGGCGTTTGTTTCAAACCATTAATTACATCCTGAATATCATCTTTTTCGCTTGCCTGAGGATCCAATAAATAATCAATTTCTAATCTTGATGTCGAAGAAGGGAATAGCATAAAATCTAGTTGATATCTATGGAAGGACGCGGGTAGAATCGAACATAACCCATGGTTCTGATTGGCAATTTGTTTAATCTATAGCTACTAGGAGCATAGTCAAGACAGCTTAGAAAAATCTGGGTAAAGAAAATATCAATCAATTTTGCCCCGTGATATTAATAGCCAATTTCAATTCATTACTGCTGGCTATTATTGAGAAGCTGTTAACTTATTTACATGTTGCAAACTTTAGTAAAAACTTGAAATAATTGCCGGGTCTGCGATCGAGCTAAGATCTTGATGACTATCAATCATAATTTGGGAAATAAGTCAGCATGGATGTCAAAGCTGCCGTAGCCTTTGCTTCAGGTAAACCTCTCAGGATCGAAACCGTGCAGCTAGAAGCGCCGCAGCGAGGGGAAGTATTAATTGAAATTAAAGCCACAGGAGTATGTCATACCGATGCCTATACCCTTTCGGGGGCAGATCCAGAAGGTTTATTCCCTACAATTCTCGGACATGAAGGTGCAGGAATTGTTGCTGAAGTCGGAGACGGGGTAACAAGTCTCAAACCAGGGGACAAAGTAATTCCCCTATATACACCAGAATGCCGTCAGTGTGCCTACTGCCTCAGTCAAAAAACCAACCTCTGCCAAGCAATTCGCAGTACTCAAGGCAAGGGAGTAATGCCAAATGGTACGAGTCGTTTTTCTCTCAACGGCGAAAAGCTCTATCACTACATGGGTACGTCTACCTTTGCTAACTATACCGTTCTACCAGAAATTGCCGTAGCTAAGATCCGCGATGATGCACCCTTAGATAAGGTTTGTCTAATTGGTTGCGGGGTAACAACTGGTTTGGGTGCGGTGATCAATACGGCTAAAGTTGAGCCAGGCGCAAATGTAGTGGTGTTTGGCTTGGGTGGCATTGGTTTAAACGTGATCCAAGGCGCAAAAATGGTTGGCGCTAGTCAGATTATCGGTGTTGACATCAATCCTGATAAACAGAAGATGGCTCAAGACTACGGCATGACAGACTTTGTCAATCCGAAAGAGATCGATGGTGATATTGTCGAGTATTTAGTGGAATTAACTGGTGGTGGTGCAGACTACAGTTTTGAATGTATTGGCAACGTTGAGGTAATGCGTCAAGCATTAGAATGCTGTCATAAAGGCTGGGGTATATCGACAGTGATTGGAGTTGCTGGTGCAGGAGAAGAAATTAGCACTCGTCCCTTTCAATTAGTTACAGGTAGAGTCTGGCAAGGTAGCGCCTTTGGTGGTGCGAGAGGACGCACTGATGTTCCCAAAATTGTTGATTGGTATATGGAAGGAAAAATTAATATTGACGATTTGGTGACTCATACTATGCTCCTAGAACAGATTAACGAGGCTTTCGAGCTAATGCATAAAGGAGAATCTATTCGTAGCGTGGTTACTTTTTAATCTCGGTGTATTTTGGTTTTCTGCCCTCTGCTTAAGTAATTATTGAGTGATAGTTACGGGAGTTAAAGTATCTTGATTTTTCACCTCCATAAAGTCGAGATATTTTGAGCCAATCATCCCGAACACAATAAAAATAAAAATAGCGGAAAAAGCAGTAGCGCGTTCAAACATATTTAAAAAACCAAGTTATTTTCTTGTCTCATTTGGTTCAATTTTCGGCTAATTTTATTCATTTGCCATTGGTTTTTCTACATAACTTTCTTTACATAAAACCAACAAAGCTTCAGTGTTTTTATGGATTAGCATAGTTGTTTTCTCGTAATAGAATTTAGTTTTGCTTAGACTATCTATTTTGATAAACCTGTTATTTTAAATAAAATTATGAAGTTTCAGTAATGAATAATGAAGTTATTAAACTACTTAAAATTGTTGGCTGAAAAAAATTGGTTGCAATACTATGGCGATGATTGGGCAAGAAATTACGATCTAAATTCTTCAAAAGAGCTTAGTAAGCAGCTAACCCAGCTAACTCAGGCTAAATTAGCTCAAATATCCGCTGTCGAGGCTCAAAGCCAGCCTTTAAAAGCTATTTTTATAGTCGAACAAAATCCGATCCACTTTATCGCCAGTTTCTTAGCCAGTGTAATTGCGGAGGTAAATTTATTTCTCTGCGATCCTAGTTGGCAACGACAAGAGTGGTTACAGGTGTTGAGTTTAGTCAAGCCCGACTTGATATTAGGAGACAATGCGGCTAGAGACTCCATATCCCACTTAAAATTAGCATCGTCAGATCCAGCTTCTCAGCTAAAATTCTTTGATCGCCCTTTGATTATGATTCCCACAGGGGGTACTTCGGGAAAAATCAAATTTGCCGTCCATAGTTGGCAGACTCTAGCAGCCTCGGTGACAGGATTTAAAACCTTTTTTGCTTGTCAGCAAATCAATTCCTTTTGTACTCTGCCGCTTTATCACGTTAGCGGCTTGATGCAGTTGATGAGGTCATTTCTGACTCAAGGTAGGTTAATTATTTGTCCCTACAAGTTAGCGGCAGCCCAACCTAAAGCGATCGCCAGAGCAGATTTCTTTATCTCTTTAGTCCCTACTCAGCTACAGCTTCTCATCGCCAACTCACCCGAATGGCTACAGGAATTTAAAGCAATATTGGTCGGCGGTGCCGCCGCATCGCGATCGCTTTTGGATACTGCGAGGAAATACAATCTAGCTATTGCCCCAATCTATGGCATGACGGAAACTGCTTCGGGAGTGGTGGCACTAAAACCCCAAGACTTTCTGTCGGGAAATTATAGCAATGGTCAAGTTATGCCCCATGCCCAAGTGTCGATTAAGAATGACTTAACTACCAAAAATCGGGCAGGTTTAATTGAAATTAAAAGTACATCTCTTTACTTAGGCTATTATCCTGCCGTACTAAATTCTGGATCATCATTACTGACAGACGATCTTGGTTACTTTGATGCGGCAGGCTATCTGTCTCTGGTGGGCAGAGATAGCCAAAAAATTATTACTGGCGGCGAAAATGTTTTTCCTGCTGAATTAGAAGAGGTAATTTACTCTACTCAGTTGGTTCGAGATGTATGTGTTATCGGCATCCCCGATCCCAAATGGGGACAGGCAGTTACCGCCATTTATGTTCCTGCCGCCACAAATAATTTAGACTTAATTAAGGAGCAGGTGCGATCGCAATTAGCAAAATACAAGCAGCCCAAAAACTGGCTTAAAGTTGATACCATTCCCCGCAACAATCGGGGCAAAGTCAATTATCAAGAGCTACAGGCGATCGCCTTACAACAAATAGACAACAATCTTTTATGAGTATTTGGCAGGCTGATTTCTACTATCATTCATCACCATCAGCTAAGAAGCAGTGGGATTTAGTAATTTGCAATTCTTCAGCAAATTCAGGTACCCACCTCGTCGAGCCAATTTATACTGCTACCTGTGACTCAGATAAGGCTAATGCTGCCTGGTTAGAGCAACAGATCTTGCGGGCGGCAAAAGACAAGCTACCCACTAAAATCCAGGTATTTCGTCCTCAATCATTGAGTTTAATTTCCGTTGCTGCTGCCAAGTTGGGAATTCAAGTCGAAGCCACTAGAAACACCCCTATAGTCAAACAGGTGCTGCGAGACAAATTCAAACAGAATCCCAATTACAATCCCGTTGCTTTAGAAAAACCGCCGCCTCAAGCGTTGCCAGAAAGTCTCTGGGGTGACGAATGGCAGATTGCCAATATCAAGGCAGGGCAAATTATCGATCTATTCTGCGATCGCCCAATTCCTATTAATAGCATTCCCCCAGATTTTTATCCCCTTAATCTCAATCTGGCTTCCGATCTCTTTATCCCTGGCATAGTCGTATATGGCGGCAGACAATCAATGCAGCTTGCCCGCTGGATCGAACAACAAACCCCTGCCTTCATTAACTACATACCGACAGAAGTTGGCAAATCGGGCGGCTTTATTTTAGAAACAGGATTATGCGATCGCTGGGTGTTTAATACCTTTGAATCCGAGGCAGCGGAAGCCATAGCGCGGAAATACGAACAAAACAAACAGGCTAGCAAAGGACTACATTTTCTCCTCATCCAACCCGACGATTCAGGCATGACAACCACGGCTTTTTGGTTATTAAGAGAAGTTGCTTAGAGCTAATAACTAATAACTAACAACTTAAGAAACCTCCTGAAACTGTCGAGCATGAAATTTAGCATAAGCACCATCTTGCTTTAGCAACTCTTGATGAGTACCCGATTCCACAATCTGCCCTTGATCCAAAACTAAAATGCGATCGGCGCGTCTGACAGTAGCCAAGCGGTGAGCGATCACAAACACTGTCCGCTCCTGCATAATCCTTTCTAGTGCTTCCTGCACGAGAGCTTCCGATTCTGAGTCTAAGGCAGATGTCGCCTCGTCGAGAATCAAAATTCGCGGATCGAGTAAAATCGCCCGGGCGATCGCAATTCTTTGTCTCTGTCCCCCAGAAAGGTTTACCCCCCTCTCCCCGACGTAGGTAAAGTAGCCTTGAGACAGTTCACTAATAAACTGATGAGCATTGGCAATTTTAGCAGCAGCCTCAATATCTTTGAGATCTAAATCAGTTTTACCAAAGGCAATATTTTGAGCAACCGTCCCTGAAAACAAGGTCGTTTCTTGTGGCACAATTCCAATCTGCTGCCTCAGGCTTTTGAGAGTAACATCTCGAATATCAACACCATCAATAAGTATCTCGCCGCGATCAACATTATAAAAGCGGGGCAACAAATTAACTAAAGTAGATTTACCTGCTCCTGATGAGCCGACTAGGGCGATCGTTTCTCCTGGATGCGCTAATAAGCTCAAATTATTAATTACTGCTGTATTCGCCTGATAGCCAAAACTGACTCCGCTATATTCCACCTTACCCGTTACCGACTTTAAAGCGATCGCCTGTTCTTGTTCAACTACTGCGGGTTGGATTGCCAATAATTCAAAGATCTTATCGACGGATGCCTGTCCTTCTTTAAAGCTGTTGTAGTTACTAGTAGTGTGGGTAATCGGATCGATCAACAGCGCTACTCCTGTGATGTAGCTCACAAAATCTTTACCGGTTAGGTTGCCCAAAGATATTTGCCAGCCGCCCAAAAAGAAAATAAATAGGACTGTCATTACTAGCAAGAAACCAACCACGACAAATTGAAATGCCTTAACTTTTTCTGCCTGATACTTAGCTTGGCGATTTGCCTCCGCTTCCTGACTAAAACGCCCTAATTCATAGTCTTCGGCAGCAAAAGCCTGGACTAAACGAATTCCTCCTAGTACCTCTGTCAACAAAGCAGACAGGTTAGAAATGCGGTTTTGACTACGCCGCGAATACTTTAAAAGTTTCTCGCCAAATGCACCGATAATGATGCCCATCACGGGAGCTAAGATCAAAGTGGCCATAGTGAGCTGCCAGTTGAGCCAAAGCATATAGCCCAACACCACAATTAACTGCAAAATACAGGGGACAAAATCATGAAAAAACTGATTGATGACCTCTCCAATGCGATCAATATCCTCCGTCAGACGGTAAGTCAAATCGCCTGTCTTCGCTACTTCGAAATAATTTAGACTTAATTTCTGTAAATGAGCGTACACCGACTTCCGTAGATTTAAAGCAGCATTGAGAGATGCCTTCGCCATGAGAGAATCTTGTCCATATTGGGCAATACCCTGCAAAATAAAGACAATCGCTGCCAATCCTGCAATGCGGGCAATACTGCTAGGTTCCCCCTTGCCAATATATTGACTAACTTCTCCTGCTAACCAAGCCTTGATGGGCCAAAATATAGTGAAGATGAGAGTGCAAATAAAAGCCCAAAATATAATTAGACTCTGAGGACGGATATAGGGCAGAAGTTGCCAGTAGCTACGATTCTTCAAAGCAGTCTCAGGGTAGATTATGGTAGTCCTCAGTCTACACCAGAGATTATTGCTGTCAATTAAATTAAGGCATAAATGTAAACTAGATTACTAAAAAATAGCCAAAAAAAAAGGGCGTTGTCTAAAGACGCACCTCTTGGAATTGGTAAATAATAATGAATATCTAGTCTTAAATTTATTATTCCACAGCTTTTAGAGAATATTAGTTAATTCATCCAATCTTGCTTAAATAGGATTAAACTTTATCTTAGCTTCATCAAAATCCAGATTACAGCTTATTTTAGGCTATTTTTTGAATAAGACAATTATCTATCCGCAAAAAACAAGCAAATCGAGCCAGGCAAAACTATAGTTTTATCTAGTTTTTGCTGCTGTCCAAAGCCAGCATTTTACAATAAGAACAATTTAAACCGTTCAATTATTTTATCCTCGACATATCCATGAGTGTGAGTGCTAAATCCAGAGTCGATCTGACTTCTCGTCTGGTCAAGAGGGTCTTATCAATCAAACCTGTAGCTGATTTTGCTAAATCCCGTGCCCGCCAGATGATGATCCAGCGAGCAGAAGCGATTGGCGTACCGTGGCGGGGGAATGTTGAACGGTTGAGCGATCGCCCTTGGTCACAAGAATGGGAGCAACTTCATAATCGCAATCTAGAATATCCCAAATACTACACCACATCTTTTCATGCCTATGCAGAGGGCAATCTGAGCTGGGAAGCCGCCTGGGAAGTAGAATCAGCGGCTCAAGCTGTCCATGCCAAAATTTGGGCAGAGTCAGGCATTGATGGTGATGCTCGACTGCGCCAAAGTTATCATCAAATATTGCAGCAGCATAAAATTTGTCCCCAAATAATTCTTGATCTCGGTTGCGGGGTTGGTATGAGTACGGAGGCTTTACAAAAGACTTATCCCCAGGCAGAAATTACGGGGCTAGATCTTTCTCCCTATTTTCTCTGTGTCGCTCAACATCGGACAGAACAAGCTGAACCAAAGATTCACTGGATTCATGGCGCTGCTGAAGCAACAGGGTTACCAGAGGACAGTTTCGATCTAGTGTCTGCGTCCTTGGTGTTTCACGAGCTTCCAGCGATCGCTGCCCAAGCAATTATTCGAGAAGCTTACCGTTTGTTACGGCCAGGGGGGCATTTGGCCATTATGGATATGAATCCCCAATCGGCAGTGCTACAGAAAATGCCGCCCTATATTTTGACTCTGCTTAAAAGTACCGAACCTTATTTAGACCAATATATAAGTCTAGACCTCGAACAAGTAATGATCTCAGCAGGTTTCAAGACTCCTATAGTTGAGACTAATAGTCCTCGGCATCGGACAATCATCGCCAGTAAAGCAGAATAATCCTATCGATGGCTTGAAGCTGCTCAAACAAATGCCGAAACATCAGGCAAATTCTGAGAATAATTTAGTCAAAACTCATTGTTTTCAATATAGCGTAGAGCAAGATAGATCAAACCGACAAAAACCGCCATCCCGACTAAAATCAAGCCGACAAGAGCATTTCCAGCTTTAAATGATGCGAAAGTAGCCAGCAGAACAGGGACTCCCAATACTGTCAAGGCAATGATTTTTTTTCTGGGAGTCCAGCGAATATTATTAGTTGTGCCAATCCGACCACCTTTTCCCGCACCAGAAGGTGCTTTTGCATCAACAGATCGTTTCTGACCGCCTCGAACTAATCGATCAGGTAATTTATAATTTTTGTTACCCATGACAAGACTCTCTAAATACACCGATAACTAAATGTAGTTAGATTTGGCAGCTATGGCAAGTTAGAAACAGAATCACTAAAGATTTAATACTATAGAGGTAGTTTGCTTCTAGGAACAAGCCGCTCAAATTATGAGAAAGTAAGTGTGGGCAGAATTAAGCGACAAATTATGCCTTACCTTGCCAATAAACTAGCTACAGTATCAATCAACTTTTGGGGCTGTACTGGTTTACCCAGATAGTCCGTTGCCCCCAAACTCTTAGCCTGTTGACGATGACGATCGCCCGTACGGGAAGTTGCCATAACAATGGGAGTATTTTTGAAAGCAGGCTGAGCGCGAGCTTTTTCTAGCAGCTCAAAACCATTAACTCTGGGCATTTCCACATCCGAGAGGATCAAATCGATCCGTCCTTGATACTGGGCAAGCTGATCCAAGGCTTCTTGTCCATCACGACAGACAATTACCTGATAGCCTGCTGCGACCAAAATCTTCTCTAGCATTCTGCGAGTGGCAACGGAGTCTTCAGCAACTAAAACTGTCGAAGTGGTTTGAGCCATAGTGGCGGTGCTGTCTTTAACTGAAACCGTCGATAAAGCATCTTTGGCAATTCCCTGGGGCAGAACTACAGGGATTACTTCTCCCGAACCAAGAATGGTACAGCCGACAATAGAGGTCGGGACAGGAACAGTCTCGTCAAAAGGTTTAATAATTAATTTATCTTCACCAGCGATCGCATCTACCAAAATCCCTAAGGGTTCAGCCGCAGTCTGTAAAATTATACAGACCTGACCTTGAGAGAATTGCAGCGGTTTTCGCGGACAGGGAAATAGGCTAGAAACAGATGCCAAGGGGAGGGTCTTATTTTGCCACCTAATATATTCTTGTTGCTCATCAGTGAAATTTAGCTCTCGATAAGGCAAAATTTCTAAAATACTGGTATGGGGAATAGCAATCAGTCTATATTGGAGCTGAACCAACATCAAAGACTGTAAACTCACGTTGAGGGGTAGACGAATGGTAAAGGTTGAGCC
>JBCBWB010000460.1:0-519 GCA_039817275.1 Cyanobacteria bacterium J06648_1
GCCCCCTTTTTTAACGCCTCCGCCCTCTTATTAACGCCCCCTTCTTATTAACGCCTCCTCCTAAGAAGGTGCGTTTATTAGAAATATTACATTTTCAGCAGAAAAAGGAACAAGGAAGAAACAAGAGTCTCAAATTTGTCCTTTTGTTTGCTTAGCTGCTCGTCCAATACGGTTGAAATTTTTTTGTTGGAATTGTGTAGCAGTCAAATTTTGCGTAAACTACTAACCCGATCGCGATTTCGCTTTCCAATGACAGTGACCTTTATGAAATTAACCTTGCTAGATTAAAGAATGATAAAATAAAATTTTTTTTGATAAACGCCTCTCTTATTAACGCCTCCCTCTAATAGACGCCCCCTTCAAATCTGAAAAATAAAATAAACGCCCCGGGCGTTTATTAGAGGATTTACGGTATAGAGAGATTTGGAGAAATAAATATTTATCCGAAATAGTAGGAAACAATTGTGCAAAATAATAATTCAATCACATTTAAATAATATAACCACAAGCTCAGAACAG
>JBCBWB010000461.1:0-517 GCA_039817275.1 Cyanobacteria bacterium J06648_1
CCGCAGCATCTATAGTTAGAGTTCCATCAGTTAAATCTACAAGAGTATAAGTACCAAGATCTAAGTTTGATATATCAATAAATCGAATATCCCCACCATTGAGACTAAAATCGCCCGTCACGCTAATTAACGATTGATTGTTTTCAAAAATTGATATTCCTGGGATAGCACCTACACGGTCAGAAGCTATTACGGCGAACGAGCCAGAATTTTGCACGAAATCTGTATCTAACAAGAGTCCTTGTGGAATAATATTTCCTCGATCGATGACCAAAGGATTTCCTGTAAAACTACCAGTAGCAAGGAATGTTTGAGAGCTATCGGAGACAAAAGTACCGTTATTGATAAAAGTACCGTTGTTTCTGAAAAAACTCCTAAGCTCAAAAGTACCGTTGTTGGTAAAAGTGCCGCTGTTTTCACTACCAAATGCCCAAAAAACACTATTGTTTATGACGGTACCGTTATTTTGTAAATCAGATCGAAACTCACCATCATTAGTAAGAATACCGTCACTAGT
>JBCBWB010000462.1:0-517 GCA_039817275.1 Cyanobacteria bacterium J06648_1
AACAACTTAAACCAGGTACTCGGGTAATATCTCGCGACTTTGATATGGGAGACTGGAAACCATTGCAGCAATTGACTCTAACTGTGGAAGAAGACGAAGAACAAGAAGAGGTAACCTTATACTATTGGGAAATTGGGAATCAGTTAACAGTTAACAGTTAACAGTTAACAGTGAGCAGTGAGCAGTGAGCAGTGAGCAGTGAACAGTTGTTCACACGGAGGGTGTGGATCATCAGTGTTAGCGGAGCGTGTCCCGGAGGGACATATAGTTAACAGCGACCAAATTTTTATTTTTCACTAACAAACAACAACTAACAACTAACAACCAACAATTATCATGCCTATTTCAAAAACTGAAGCAAAAAAACTTTTAGAACGGATGATTTTTGAAGAAACTCATCCTCAAGATTGGGTACAAGATGTTTGGGGATTAAGTCCACTGTTAGGAGATGGTGCAGCCAAATTATTTGAGGTTTTTGAAGCGTTGATTGAATGTTGTCCCGAAGCGCAATTAGAAA
>JBCBWB010000463.1:0-517 GCA_039817275.1 Cyanobacteria bacterium J06648_1
GTTTAATTATCTAGTAAACGATTGACAATTTTTTTCCCCTTACTGGACAATTAAACACGTTTGATGTGAATTAGCGGTCAGACCCACAGAGCCTATCGGCTCAAAGCCCCTTCGGGGCGCTGGTGCGAATGCACCGTTCGGCGCAAGACACAAGGGAATGCTGACCAAGACGCTTTGTTGAAAAGTCGATAGTCCGTCGCTCTAAGCACAGCGCATACGCGCACGAAGGCGCATGGTTCGCCGCATGTTCGTCGTCTCCGACGACTGGCAAGCCTTTGGCTTGCGTGGCTCTAAGCTTTGTAAAGAGGAGATCGAGCAAATTCATTTGTATATTCTCAATCTTGCTTGGTCGTGATTATATCTCCAAGCCTTATATTTTTCACAGCTTAAGGCTTATGGCTTAAAACAAATTACTCTAATTTTTAATTCACATCAGGCGTAATAAATGAAATAAGACTAACTATTTAGCTGCTCAAGCCTCATAAGTCAGCAAATAAACTACTTCTGAGAGGACAAC
>JBCBWB010000464.1:0-516 GCA_039817275.1 Cyanobacteria bacterium J06648_1
CTAATTTAGAGCAGACAAATCTAACCGATGCCGATCTTTCTGGGGCAACTATGCCCAACGGCACGACTTATCGTCCGTATCTTGCCGATCTACATGCAGGGTTGTGATTTGTGAGCTTTAAGCCGTAAGCTCTAAGCTCTAAGCGGCTCATATATAAGATCTTGAAAAGGATGGTGTCGATCGTGCATCATCCTTTATTTGGTTATTAGTTATTGGTTATTAGTTATTAGTAAATGGCATTACTTGCTGTGCTACTCAGTTGGGTAAAACTCTTAAAAACTTAGAGCCTATAGCTTATAGCTTATAGCTAAGAATTATTGAATCATCAACGTAGTCTCTTCAATTGAAAACTGCCGTGAAATATGAACAATTTTTATGATGTCTTTATTTCTTATGGACGTGCTGACAGTAAAGATTTTGCGATCGCTCTCAATCAGCAATTAACGGCACAGGGTTTGAATGTCTGGTTTGACCAAGATGATATTCCTTTGGCAGTAGACTTTCAGGCGCAAATCG
>JBCBWB010000465.1:0-515 GCA_039817275.1 Cyanobacteria bacterium J06648_1
GTTTCTCGTATTTTATTTGAGGATTCATCACCCCTTGGGTTTACATTCCTTATATTTTTATCTGTCAAAAGAGAGGTTATATTAAGGTCAAAGGTCAAAGGTCGAAGGTTAAAGGTTAAAGGTCAAAGGTCAAGGGTTAAGGGTTAAAAAATTCCTAACTCATAACTCCGAACTCCTAACCACGAACCACGAACTCCTAACTCCTAACCGTTCACTGTTCACTGTTCACTGTTCACTGTTCACTGTTCACTGATAACTGTTCACTGATAACTGTTCACTGATAACTGTTCACTGATAACTGTTCACTGTTCACTGTTCACTGTTCACTGTTACCCATAGCTTGTTAAATTGCGAATTAAATAACCAATTACTAAACCAATTAAAAGCGCCCAAATTTGACCTGTTTCAACAAAGTTATTCCAGGCTTTTTGTAAGTTACCTAAAAGGTCTGGGTCGTTGACAGTTTGGGCTATCACAGTCCAGTTTACAGGTATTCGGCTCTGAGCATTAACAGT
>JBCBWB010000466.1:0-510 GCA_039817275.1 Cyanobacteria bacterium J06648_1
CTATCTAGCTGTCCCTGTGCTTCTTTTAGCTGTTTTTCCAGTTTAGTCAGAGCGGTTTGGGTTTCTGATAGCTGACTCTGGGTCTGGCTAAGGCTTTCTACCTCAGCCTGTTTGTCGTCTAGCTGTTGCTGTAGCTGGCTCAAAGCAGACTCCTGTTCCTCTACCTGAGTTTGTAAGCTGCGATCGCTATCTTGTAGAGTTGATAGCTGTTGTTCTAATTCTTGAACTTTGGCTTCGCTAGTCGCCAATTCTTCTACCTTAGTTTTTTGGGCTGTTTCCTGCTCTTCTAGCTGCTGCTTGAGCTGTGTTAACTCCGACTCTAGCTGAGTAATCTGTTCTTGTCCTGCTTCAGCTGACGGCGCTTTTTGCTCTTCTACCTGCTTAGTAAGCTTTTTGACCTGGGATTCCTGTTCTTGAGCATGTTTTTTTAATTCCTGGTAGCTTGCCTTGTGTTCTTTAATCTTCTCCTTGAGTTCTAACAATGCAGCAGATTTACCTGTATCTCCTCCC
>JBCBWB010000467.1:0-510 GCA_039817275.1 Cyanobacteria bacterium J06648_1
CCACCACTGCCCAAGCCAGAAGCAGGGTACTGGTGGTCTTTTTGCGACTCTGCAAGATGCTCCAGCTATTTCTGCTGGCGATTTCCAAATTGTCAATTAACCTGATACGATTTCTCGTAAATAGCCAGAGACTTCGGTGATGCTAGGGATTAGGGAAGATAAGCGTTGTGAAATTTTCATTGATACACAAAGAGAACGTTATCTCTCCCGTTACTTTTGAGAAATGCTATGAGTTCGGGTTTAGCAGTTTGTTGGCGTCTTCAAAGTTATAGCTTAATAGACACCTCAAAAACTCCCCGAAACATTATCCATCAAATCATTACCGACAAAACTACTGGAGGTAGCATAGCAATTCTCAGATTCGTGCGATACACCAAGTTTGCTGCTTTGAAGCAGGAGACACAACTTTTAATGCCGTATGTAAATAGGATTTAATATTAGCCTTTAACCCCACTACCTACGTCGGTTGGCACGATGTATTTTTGCAAGAACAAAAACAGCAGCAGAATT
>JBCBWB010000468.1:0-269 GCA_039817275.1 Cyanobacteria bacterium J06648_1
AACCTAGAGAATGAGAAATTTCCACACCACCGAGAATTAATTTACGCTCAGTAGCTAAGCGATGGATATCATAACCGTTTCCAATACGAACACTCATAAGTTAGTTGTTAGTTGTTAGTTGTTAGTTGTTAGTTGTTAGTTGTTAGTTGTTAGTGGTTAGGAGTTAGGAGTTAGGAGTTAGGAGTTAGGAGTTAAGAGTTTAATTATCTCCTTGTGCGGCGCTGGCCGGGGCGGCGGGGGTGGCCGGGGGGGGGGGGGCGGGGCGGGGG
>JBCBWB010000468.1:279-510 GCA_039817275.1 Cyanobacteria bacterium J06648_1
GTTAAGAGTTTAATTATCTCCTTGTCCCCCCATCTCCTTGTCCCCCAATCTCCCCATCTCCCCATCTCCCTCACTCCCTCACTCCCTCACTCCCTCACTCCCTCACTCCCCCTCTCCCTCACTCCCTCTCTCCCGCTCCTTCTCATCGAGCCAAGCTTGATATAAATCGGGACGACGTTTGCGGGTTCTGGCAATTTGTTGCTCGTAGCGCCACCGTGCAATTGCTGCATG
>JBCBWB010000469.1:0-509 GCA_039817275.1 Cyanobacteria bacterium J06648_1
CTCGCACAGGATTAAGAAACTTATTGGAATGCCAGGCTGTAGCCAAAGGTCCCGTTTCTGCTTCACCATCACCAACGACGCAAGCGGTAATTAAGTCGGGATTATCATAGACCGTACCGTAAGCGTGAGAGATACTATAGCCTAATTCTCCTCCTTCATGAATCGAACCAGGAGTTCTGGGGGTGCAGTGACTACCGATAAAACCAGGAAAGGAAAATTCCCGAAAGAACTTTCGCATCCCCGCAATATCTTCACTCTTGTTGGTGTAGATTTCTGAGTAAGTTCCTTCTAGATAAACAGGTCCTAATACTCCAGGCGCACCATGACCTGGACCCGCAATAAAGATGCTGTTGAGGTCATATTTTTTGATCAGGCGATTGAGATGCACATAGGTAAAGCTTAGAGCTGGCGAAGAACCCCAATGACCCAATAGCCGATTTTTGATATGTTCTGCCTTGAGAGGCTCTTTGAGCAGCGGATTATCCTGTAGGTAAATCATCCCAACTGCT
>JBCBWB010000046.1:0-13618 GCA_039817275.1 Cyanobacteria bacterium J06648_1
CTAGAAACAATGCAGCATTTGCTAGACACGGGAATAAACAGGTCGATCTGCTTTTGCTGCGCGATCGCCACTAAAGCCTGACAATATGCCTCTGGCTCTTTTTCGGGTACGGGTACGGTAAAGAAACCTTTGACAGCGCGAGAGAAACGATGTCCCGACAGCCAGTATTTATGAGTTTCTACCAGATAAACATTATGACCATCGCGATGGAAAGACCTTGCTAGCTGTAATGCCTTGGTCATTTTTGCCCCAGTGATCAGAATGCTTTTTTTCTCCGTCACTCCAGTTAGGTCAGGTCGTCGGGCGAAAAGTCCTTTAATTGCCGTCAGTAACACCGCCAAGAGGTTAAACGGCAACAGCAGCAGCAGCAGGATTAAAGTCCCTAAGTTTTTGATTATTGCCGTACCGCCTTCGAAAATAAATGATGTTTGTGCCATATTACTTACGCTTGATCAGGGTTAAGCCATCACGGATTGGGATCATTACCTGTTCGACGCGAGGATCGTTGGCGACAAACTGATTGAAGTGGGCGATCGCCTTACCATTTTCTGTACGTTGTTCTTCAGAAAGATAGGGCTGTCCCTGCATCAAGGTGTTATCCACACAGATGAAACCGTCTTGAGCTAATAAGTCTGTGTCGAGCAGCAGATTTAGATACTCAATATATCCTCCTTTGTCGGCATCGATAAACGCCAGATCGAAGGATTTTCCCTGTTCTAGCAAATGCTGCATTGTTTCTAGGGCAGGAGCAACTTTTAGCTCAATTTTCTGACCATGCTCGGAAAAATCAAAACATTCACGGGCAAACTTGGCAGCATATTCGTCTACTTCACAGGCAACCAAATAACCGTCGGCAGGTAGCGATTCTGCGATCGCCAAAGCGGAATAGCCAGTAAACACGCCAATTTCTAAGACCTGCTTTGATTTACTAATTGATACCAGCATTTTTAGCAATTGTCCTTCGAGATGCCCCGATAGCATCTCTTGCTCTAGTGCTTTGACCGTTTCTCCATCATCAAAACGCTTGCTCCAGTCTTCTCTTTGAGTGCGATCGGTTAAATTAGCTAAGGCTGGTGACTCTGGAGTACTACAGCTTTCCAAATAGGGATCTAAACCTGCTGCTAGCTGAAATGACTGCTCCAGAGCTGTTTTAAATTTTGCTGATATCGATTCTGTCTGGGCGACCTCTAGAATTTGTTCGAGTTGTTGAACCAAAATTCCCCAGGGGGTTACAGGTCTGGCGATGGGTTTGGTCTGCTGTGATGAATTGTCGCTCGCCTCAACACCAGGGTTGTTTACTGTGCCTACCATAAAAAGCTATTTACTTCCTAATTATTGTCTTTTCGATCTTGATCTTTTCAGCATTTACCCGAGAAAATTCTGCATCATAAATTTTGCTTCGAATCTCTAAAGACTCAGCCTAAATGCCGTGTTTATGATTACTAGCTACTAATTTTATAGCTCGAAATCTTAAAGTTTATGAATAATTTCTCGGTTTTCTTACTATCTGGTGCTAAAAGCCAGCTAGATGTTATTTAGACACTAAAACATGTCCAATAAAATCAGTTTAAAACATAGCAGATTTTCATCACTATATCATCAATCAAAAATGCTGGCTTGGCTTAGAACCAGCACAAATTGATTCATAATAGCTTCTGAGTGGTAAACTCAGATTTTGCTGTTAAAGATAGAAATGCTAATTTTAAATATCTTTTGATTAGATTGAGCTTTGCTGGACAGCCTTACTATAATTTCGGCAATTTTACAAATAAGATAGCCAAACTAATTAGAGTTTATGAGTATTTTATATGTAACTGCAAAACAATCATAGTGATGTTTAAGGTCATTAGTTTGTGGCTATGCAAATGCAAACTCATCTACTCTCTTTATTAAAGCAAGTTTGGTGAGGCGATACTGGCGTTGTCTGTTAAATAATATGTAAATAGCTTTAAGTTTATTGTTTTAAGTTTAATTTGCTCTCATTTACTATTGACAAAATACAATCTATTCTTCCGAAAAAAGCTATGGTTACAGTCGCAGAGTATTTGATGCATATTGTCAATAGCTCGTGGGTTACAGATTACTTTGCAGGTTTTCCTTGTGTGACCCACAAATAAGATTCTCAACTATGCTTCTTTGACCGTAGGTTGTAGGCTCCCCACAAGACGACCAGAGGATAATTGTGGATAACTTCTTCGCCGATGCTGTGACCGTTAGTCAATTTTGCTGCTGTGGACTAGCGGCAAGTGAAGCTTGATCTAATTTACTTTTGCTGAATTATTCATCAGAAAGACTGGGATGAGCAATAAATCCTTAAATCTAGTTAAAAAAGATTGTCAACAAGCCCTGATCGCGATATATGTATTAGTAAGTAAAAGCTAAATAATAAAAAATATCAATAAATCCTATTGCTCATGATTAAGTCTCTCAGCTCCGAACAGCTAGTCTCTCATCTGCCCAAGAGATATAAAGAATTTACTTTCATTAGCGATTCACTTCTTAAGTTAACTCCAAGAGCAAGTCAGCAATTACTGATAAATCCTCACAGTTACTTTTTAGACCGAGCCGAGATTGGCGACTTCCTGACGATTGAGCAGATCTGTACCCCAGAAAATGTCATTAGCCAACTTCATAATCTGCAATTTAGAACCAATAGCATTGCCGAGCTTGTTAGCAAAACTGACAAAGGTTCCGTCATAGTCAAGCTCAACCAAACTTTAATTGGTCTGGGACGAGAAATTGTGCAAAGAATAGTTGTCAACAGTGAAGGAAAAAATGAGTTTAGCAATTAATATTCCAGAATTATCTCCAGGTTCAGTAGCCACTATTATTGGCTACAGTCGTGTCTATGGCGGCTACATCGGTAAATTAATCTCATTAGGGTTGCTGCCAGGCACTTCTTTTGTAGTTTTGAAGATTAACTTTGACCAGCGAGAGGTACAAATTATGCTTCAAGAGAAAATTATTACCCTTTCCAAGCCAGAAGTTGATGCTCTAATCGTGGAAACATCAGAAGACGATGAGCCAGAAGAGTAAAAAGCGGCATGATTCAAATTACAGAACTCAGGCGATCGCTATCTGCACAAGAGTTTTGGTTTAACTAAGGAAGACTCTGGTTATTTATTGTCTACGCTGTTGCCTACGCGCTTATTTATAGAATGGCGCAACTAGCAATTAGCAAATAAATCAGAAATTGTCAGACTATTAATTCTGAAAAAACTGTCTTAATTACATTCCATAGTTTTCGCTAAAGCTCAGCATGCAGGTTTCAATATCATTAAGCTTATTCTGTAACTTTTTGTACTTAGCAGCCAAAATCAAAAAATCTTCGTAGTGCTGTATAGCTAGCTCCGTTGCTTCTCCAGGGTTATTGTCAAGATACATTTTGAGTCTAACAACCTGTAATTCCGATTCTAGAGGTAGAGAATTCATAATTTTCCGAATATTCTAAAGAACTAAAGTTTAATTGGCGTAGGCGAATCGATTAAATTATCAAGCGACATTGGGCGACAGGCTGTGATTTAATACCGCATCACATTGTTTCTTACTAGCAGAAGCACCATCTATCTTAAACAGGGTAAGCCGTTAACATCTATGCTGAGATGATCTAGATAAGCACGACTAAAATTAACGTCACGAGCCTGATAGAGGTTGGTTTTATTAAAGATAGCGCCCGTAAAATCTGCTTTATATAGGTTCGCACCACGAAAATTAGTCCAAGACAAAATAGCTCCTCGTAAGCAGGCAAAAGAAAGGTCGGCATGCTGGAAATTGGCACTAGTCAAATTTGCTCCCGTTAAGTTGGCATTAGCTAGAGAAGCAAAACAAAGGTTTGCACCTGCCAAATTGACCAGAGATAAATCGCTATAATCGAATCGACTATTATCTAAAGTGGCATTTTGTAACTGAGTATGACGCAAATTTCCTTTGTAAAATTTGCCATAGGGTAAATAAGCATTATTTAAATCTTCTCCTCCCAATTCACAGCTATTAAAATTGCCGTCAAATATATCTTTATTTACAGTTCTCCTCGGTAAAGATACAGGGAGCTTGTTTACTTTTTCGCGCTCTTTTTGATAGTACATACCTTAACCAGGCTAGATAAACATTACGTACTTTTATTGGCAAGAAAAGATCCTAGCTAGTTATTGATCTTTAGGTAGATACTTCTTATTGCTAATCAGCTATTTATCATGTATTAAAAATCATATTAGTGAAGAGAGAATTAAAATGTAATGGTATATATACGGATATAAGATCTATTTAAGATTGTCTTTAGAATTTTTTTGAGGCAAGCAAAATAATGTGAATCTAATTATCTTTGCCGCTAAAACTTGCTCTCCCCTCTGCTTTTAATGCCTCCAATTCGAACTTTTAGACACTTATATCAAGCAGCCAGAAACTAATCATCAACCATTAACCCGATTCCTAACCAGGGATAGTGCGTTAAATCCTCATGAGTCCAGCAGGTCATCCCTGCTAGTTCAGCTATGGTTTCCATGGCGACAATAACATCAGGATCTAAACGATTAATTTCTCCTGGATTACCATTTTTTAGCTCTTGCAGAATAACCAGATTGAGAAAAGTTTCTGCTTCATGGTTGTTTATACGCTCTTTAATGCCGAGGCGATGCATTCTCACAAAGAACTTTTTACCTGCTAGTATTGGTAGCTAACCCAAGACATTCTTTTTGCTTTTGTTTCCAATTCTGATGCCGATTGAAAACCAAAAATCTGGGTAACGGAAACGATCCTCTCAAACAAAGCGATCGCCTCAGAGTTTTCTCTAAACTTGCGATCGCAGTCATCTAAGAATTTAGGAATACTGGCAACTTTGAGGAGCAAAATGTTTTCAAAATCACTTTGATAAACCCGACCTAATTGTTCCAACATTAAGAGGGTGTTTGAGAAGTTATTTTCTATACCAGTTACTTCTCGATACTGCCCCCCTTGCCCCCCAAGCTTGGGGGGAATAAGACTCTAAGTCCCCGAGACTTGGGGGATTTCCTAAAGGATCCCTAAAGGGTACACCTTCGGATAACCGCTCCGCATATAGGGGGCTTTCAAGTGATATTTGATACTTGTAAAAAACATACTTTAAATATGCTGGACTAAAGCTATGTTTTTTGTACCTTTACTAATACATTCCAGTCAAGCATTTTACTTCTCCTATAGTTTGATTAATATCTGTTTGCACCTAAATCGGCGATCGCGATCTCTTGCCGTAAGGACAGATATTCCCCACTGAAGTCGCCATCATTTTCATTTACAACAGTAGAGACAACTAATTCGCTATCCAGGCAAGTAGCTGTGTAATATCGCAGCCAAAAATAAAAATGGGCAAGCGAAATGCGAAATAGCGTCTACTTATCCCTCAATAAACCCAACATAGGAGCGAGAATTGCACCAAAAATAAACCCGCCCGAATGCGCCCAATATGCTACGCCGCCAGCTTCGGGCATTCCTAACGAGGCAACACTGCTAAATGCCTGCTGGACAAACCAAAAGCCAAGAAAGTAAATTGCGGGGATGCGTACCGTAGTGAAGATAATAAACAATGGCAAAAGTGTCACAATTTTGGCTCTGGGATACTTGAGCAAATATGCTCCCATCACTCCCGCGATCGCCCCACTTGCCCCCACGGTTGGTACTCCTGACTGCATGCCAAAAAACCAGTGAGTCAAGCCAGCTAATATTCCACAGGCAAGATAAAACAAGAGGAACTTAAAATGTCCCAAATCGTGTTCGATGTTGTCGCCAAAAGTCCAGAGAAATAGCATATTTCCGCCAATATGCGCCAAGCCGCCATGGAGAAACTGGGAAGTAATTAGAGTAAGTAGCTCTGGTACAGGCTGATTGGTGGGTATACCTGCAAAGCTGGCGCTCAACTGCTGGGGAATTACGGCATAAAGCTGAAAAAATCCTTCTATCCCCCTGCCTAAAGTCATCTGGTGCAGAAAAACCACCACATTAACAGCAATTAGAGCGTAGACCACAATCGGCGTACTGTACGTGGGATTCTCGTCGTTAATGGGAATCATAAGAGCGCGGTTAATTTCACTGAGCTTCGATGATATTAAAATAGCTACAAGCTTTTGACTAAGTATAGCGTTCTTGCTTTAATTAGCTGATGCCCAGCATTGCTTCCAAGGTAAGGTATAGCAGGGAGAAACCGCCGACGAAAAAGCCGACTAGAGCGATCGCCGTTACGGGATTTTTCAAAAAGGGCTTAAGCTGCTGGAAGAAAAACCAAAAAATACCCAGACTGAAACTGATTAGGTAACGAGGATAGCGGGAAACGTTTTGGATAAAGTCTTGCATTATTATAAGAGTTTTAAATTAGTGTTTTTGCCTGATTAGCTACGGTTAACTAAAGAGCAGTGCAGTATTAAGGATTAATTTTGAATTTATTAGACCACAAATGAATAAGTGTTTGCGACACATCACCATAATTTTAGTGTAATAAGAAGGTGAGACACTCTCTACCCTACATAGCTTAGAGCTTAACAAAAAGTGAAGCTCACTTACGACACCTTATTTATTATTCAACATTTAATAATTAAGATTCAACTCTTCTTCAATGAACTTACTATTTCAGTCTACTCGCCGCCGTCTAGCTTTCTGGTATACCAGCGTCACTGCGGTTTTGCTGCTGCTATTTGCCATCGGCGTATATTTTTATGTGCGTAACACTCTAGTTGATCGCATTGATGACACTCTCAAACATGTGGTTGAGGTAGTTGATCGCTCTTTGGTAATTCAACCCCTGGCGGAAACAAAGGGGAGATATGGCGTAAACGTTGATGCTAGCTTTAGTCAAAATGCAGATAATCTAGAGGATGATCGCATTGACTTGGAATGGTTTAACCCGCAAAAAGAGCTACTTTGGTCTACCTTTGAACAGCCAATCGACTATCCACTACATGCCAATCGGAGTGGGGAAACGGTTTATTTAAATGGCGATCGCATTTTGCGTCAGATCGTCCAGAAAGTTGAATTGGAACATCGTGTCTTAGGCTACCTGCGAGTCAGCCATCCCTGGTTTGAAGTAACCAAACCGATTAATCAACTAACTAGGGACTTAATTATTGGCATTAGCCTGATGATTCTTTCGGTAGGGGGAATTGGCTGGCTTCTATCGGGAATTGCGATCGAGCCAATTGAAGTTTCTTATTCTAGCCTCAAGCAGTTTACCGCCGATGCTTCTCATGAGTTACGCAATCCCATTGCGACGATTCAAACTAACGTCCAAATGGCGTTGGCATATCCAGAAGCCGAACCTCAACTACAGCAAAGACAGCTACAGATCATCGAACGGTTAACCCAAAAGTTAGGCAGACTGGTCAACGATTTGCTGTTTCTCGCACGTACTGATAGCGGTATTGCCCAACTAGACTGGCAAGCTGTACCTCTAGATGCGCTTCTGATTGACGTGATTGAAGAACAAAGAATTGCCGCTACCCAAAAAGGATTATTTCTCTCTCTCCATATCGTCGAACCTGAAATTACCCCAGGAGATCTCAACGAAGAGGATATATTTACTGTTTGGGGGGACTGGGACTATTTATCTCGTCTGTTTACCAATTTGATTGCCAATGCGATCGAACATACTGACAAAACCGACAAAACCGAAGCCTCAGTCGAAGTGGAACTAGCGCTAATCAAACCGTTGATCAAGCCCATGCGAGTCAGGGAAAATAACCATCAATATGAGCTAGAAGTAAAAGTGACAGATAACGGTAAGGGTATACCCGAAGCATCACTGCCCAATATCTTTGATCGTTTTTATCGCGGCGATCCTGCTCGTTCTCCCCAGCGTCAGATCGAATCGCCGACAGGAGCCGGTTTAGGACTAGCGATCGTCAAGGCAATCGCCGAAAGTCATCAGGGCAATATTACCGTAGCGAGCATAGTGGGACAGGGAACAACTTTTACTGTTACTTTTCCTCAATATGAAGCTTAAATAATTCAAATATTGTTTATGTACTGGTTTTCTGACAATCATTCATTTTGTCAGATAGTAGATTACAATTTTGATTGCGACTATAAAAGATACTAGCTGTTAGCGATCGCCTGATCCCTGCTTGACCTAACCAGATAGAGTCACTATACTTTGTACGTTAGCGTACAGTCATTCTGATTTTTCTATGTAATCCTGTGGCTGAAAAAACATTCATGACCGCATTAAAACATCAATTTGTGCTTCAGACTCGTTCAGCTGGCGATCTTCAATCTGAACTATTAGAAAAAATATTACATCTAACAATTTTGTTTTGACTAACAACAAATCAATAGGACAACTTTTAATCGAAGCTGGATTAATCTCCTCTAGTCAGATTCAGCTTGCCGAACGAGAACATCAACAGAGCGATTTAGAAATCAGCGAAATTCTCGTGGCTCGTGGCTGGCTCAAGCAAGAGACTATCGATTTTTTTGCTCAAAGATGGTCGGAGATGCTGACGGCACGCTCTAAAAAACCACTACCGTTCTATTTTAAAGAAGCGGGATTATTAAACGTAGAACAGATAAATGAAATTCTCAAGCTACAGAAGCAATCGGCAAATAAGGTGAGATTCCATCGTCTAGCAGTTGAGGAGGGCTATCTTAATCAGTCTACCGTAGACTTTTTTTTGGCACACATGTTCAATGTTCATGATCCTAAAACCACCATGGGAATCCCGCCTCATGAACTAATACGAAATTATGCTAGAGGTAAAAAAGAATTTTCCAACATTGATCTCCGCAGTATCTCTCTCATGGGAGCTAGTTTGAGCGGCATCATCTTAGATGGTTCCAATCTCAGAAGTGCAAATTTGAGTAAGGCAAATCTCAACGGCTCTAATTTAATCCGAGTTAATTTAAATCTTGCCAATCTTACTCAGACAGTCCTCACCGAAGCAAATTTAAGCAGATCTTTTTTAAAACAGGCAAATCTGCAATCGGCACATTTGGGAAAAGCCAACTTTTCGGGGGCAGATCTGACAGGGGCTAATTTACAGTCGGCTTATCTGGCCAAAGCCAACTTTTCGGGGGCAGATCTGACAGGAGTTAATTTACCAGCAAACTGTCCCTACGAAATTTATTACGACAGCTCGACAATTTTTGAGCAAAACTTTAATCCAACTTCGGCAGGTTGGAAAATCAGGGTAAGCGCTAGGAAAAAAAGAAAAAATATACTAGATGATCAGGGAGTATAAATTACGGCGTTGTACAAGTAGGAGATGATTTCTAAAAATCTATTATACAAAGTCTTGTAGTGAAACAATGTTAACGATCGCAAAGATAAAAGCGATCGCTATAGCCACTGTCAGGCAGATCTTTAGAGCGATCGCGATTACACTTGAGCTTTTGGATAAAATCGTCACTTATTTGCCAGTTAACACTAACAAGATTCAATGGTCGGGGTGCAGTTGAGACAGCATTTTGGATGACCGTAGGAATCTGATCACGACCAAATTCATTGTCACTCACTAGCAAAAACCTTGGTGGAGATTGATCTATAGCTAAATTTAGGCGCTCGAAAGAGAAAGCTAATGCGACTATCTCTCTTATTTCCGAATGAGTACGATAAGTCATCGCCATCAAGGTCGGAGAACTAGTGTTCTGCTGAATATAGTCGGCTAGGGCATCAGCACGACGAGACTTTTGAAATCCTAAATCATTCACCACCGTCAACGAACCCAACAGCGCCATAATCAGCATGATGGCGATGACACGATTTTGAGCAGGATGGAACAGGCTTATTCTCAAGCGACAGTTGGCTAAAGCTACTCCCAGAAGCAAAATCAATACGGGAAAATAAACAAAATGATAGCGTGCCGCCAGGGATACATCCTTACCAGCAGCATAGATTAGTCCCAGAAAGGCGATCGCCGAACCACACAAATAACCCAAAGATAAGATTGCGCCCATCCGAGTCGGAGAATTGGCGCTCGCTCGACGCAACTGTCTGACTGAAATAGGTAAGACCCAGAGCAAAACTAGCACTATGATTAAGCCAGAAACGACAGCCATCGGCTTTGTCACCCCTTCTACGGGGAGCAGCATCACCATGGTAATCATCCAGGTGATCAGGCGAGGAATCGGTAAGAAAATCTGCTCCAGTTCATAACTTGTGGCGATCCAGGTGGTCATTTCATTGCCAGAAATACCTGTAACTAGCGGCAGCCATGCCAGACCAGCCGCAACCGTACCAATAGCCGCCAGACTCAAACCTCTTATATATCTTATGGACTGCTTGCGATCGCTCAATAACCATAAAAAGAGTAGAGCGATCGCCTCTGCACCCAAAGCCAAGACAAAGAAATAATGAGTGGCGATGCCCAAACCATTAATGACGATCCAGACCCCACTCAGCCACCAAGGAACAGTTTTTTGCTCCTGAAGTGAGCGCACTACTAGCACCATGCAGATTAGAGAGGCAATGACCCAAAGAATACTCAGAGTATAGTGTCGGGCTTCTTGTGCCAAATAGACACCATAGGGCGAAAAAGCCATCAGTATTGCCGCTAAATGAGCCGCTAGACGAGAACGGAATGCGACCCAAGCCAGAGCAAAAATACCAGGAATTGCCAAAGTACCAAATATTGCACTAAGCGATCGCGCAATTTGTAGAGAGACAATTTCTCCATCCATCACCCAAAGACCAGACCACCAGCGAGTTAGCCAAAAATAGAGGGGCGGATGAGTGCTTTCCTGTACTAATCGGTTAAATACCTCTGGATAACCAATAGCAGTATCCAAACGTAGAGGCGCGAGCAAAATATCTAGATCCATAACCCGATCAGGAACAATCTGGTTAAAACCGTGACCTAAACTATAGCCAATAGTGGCAATTTCGATCGAAGAAGGAGGCTTGAGGTCTAAATTATAAAAGCGAACGCCTAAACCCAAAATTGTCCACAAAACAAGAAGTAATAGGCTTACTACCGTCAACGATTTTTGTTGGTTGCTGTGTTTCAATGGTTGCTTCAAGAATTACGAATATTGCTTGGCTAGGCGCTAAAAATATTAACAGCCTTTTGAGAAAATTACGATGCAAAAATTACGAGTTTTGAAGCAGTCCAGACTATGTACAGGAAAATTTTGCTAGTCTTGTTTTAAAGAAAATTCCCCATTCATCGTTACCAAACTTCTTAGAGTATGTTTTAAAAGTATCAAATATCACTTGAAAGCCCCCTATATGCGGAGCGGTTATCCGAAGGTGTACCCTTTAGGGATCCTTTAGGAAATCCCCCAAGTCTGGGGGACTTTGAGTCTGATTCCCCCCAAGCTTGGGGGGCAAGGGGGGCAGTATCGAGAAGTAACTGGCATAGAAAATAACTTCTCAAACACCCTCTTAGGCATGAAGAGACTATTCTCAAGTTCGTTGAGAAATTTCTTAAGATAGAGTTCTAAGACCTAGATCGAGTTTCCGATTAAGCGTAATACTGAGGATAATTAGGATAAACTAAACAATGGCAATTAATTTGAGCAAGGGGGAGAGAATTTCCCTAGAAAAAGTCGCCCCAGGACTAGTCCAGATCTTTATTGGCTTGGGTTGGGATATCAATGTTACCGATACTGGAGGAGATTTCGATATCGATGCCTCAATTTTCTTGCTAGGCAGCAATGAAAAGCTAATCTCAGATAAACACTTCATTTTTTATAACAATCTAAAAAGTCCCGATCCCGAACAATCGATTCAGCAACGGGGAGACAACCGCACTGGTGCGGGGGATGGAGACGATGAAATTATTGATGTCAACCTCAAAACCGTCCCGCCAGAAATAGAAAAAATGGTTTTGACTGTGACTATTCATGAAGCCGATAAGCGCCAGCAAAACTTTGGTCAGGTAAGTAATGCCTTTGTCAGAATTGTGAACTGCGAAAACGAAGAGGAAATTATTCGTTATGACCTAACAGAAGATTTTTCCGTCGAAACAGCATTAATTATGGCAGAACTCTATCGTAAAGATGGCGAATGGCGCATGAATGCAGTTGGTGCAGGTTATCAAGGCGGTTTACAGGCGTTGGTAGAGAGATATCAGTAACTCAGTTAACAGTTAACAGTTAACAGTTAACAGGCATTATACGGTGGGCATGCTGATTTATCTTATCGAGCGATCGCCAAAAGTAATGCTCACCAATCAGTAATTAGTAATCAGTAATCATAAGATGGCAGTTAATTTAAGCAAGGGACAACGTATCTCTTTAAAGAAGGTCGCACCAGGATTGAGTGAGGCTTTCATTGGTTTGGGTTGGGATACCAATATTACCGATACAGGTCAGGATATTGATATTGATGCATCGGTGTTTATGCTAGATGGCAATGAAAAGTTGATCTCTGACAATCACTTCATTTTTTATAACAACCTTACTAGTCCTGATCCAAATAAGTCTGTTGAACATTTGGGTGACAATCGGACTGGCGCGGGGGAAGGAGATGACGAGGTAATTAAGGTCAACCTGCAACAGGTTCCCTCTGATGTCAATAAAATTGCTATGGTGGTGACTATTCACGAAGCAGAAGAACGTCAGCAAAACTTCGGGCAGGTACAAAATGCCTTTGTACGGGTAGTCGATGCCAAAGACGAAAAAGAAGTAGTTCGCTATGATTTAACCGAAGATTTTTCCGTCGAAACAGCGTTGATTATGGCAGAGCTTTATCGTAAAGATGGAGAATGGCGCGTTAATGCCGTTGGTGCTGGCTATCAGGGCGGTTTGCAGGCGCTTCTCGACCGTTATCAGTAAATTCAGTCAACAATGATTTTGAACTAATAACTATTAACTACAGTGTTTGTTTAGCAAAGATCTTGCTAATTCGTAACTGTTGGGCTGAGTTTGAATCGTGTAAGCTTCTCGTTCGAGATCTTGGCGCTGCATGTTCATATAACGCTTAAAAAAGGGAGATGCCTGGGGAATAGGCTCTAAATCTAAGTTGAGGGTTTGTAGGTTGCCTTTACCCGCACAATATTGCGCTGCATGAACGGATTCATGAATGATAGTAGGGATACTGTTGCCCAGTTCAAAGACAATTGGATTTATCCAAATAGATTTGGTCTGAGAGTGCAGTGCGCCAAAGGGTTTTCTGACTCTTCGTCTGAATTCTGGCGGCTGTTGGGGCGCATTATATTCTGGGGGGATGGCAATATTAACCTTAAACCCATAGCTTTCTAGCTGTTTTTTTAGCTGGGTGAATTGAGGATTGGCAGTTGGTAATTGACTAACTAAGATCGCAGAAGCGATCGCTAGGCTGTTTGTCCAAACCATAATTAGCTATTGATAGTGGTTTTTAGTTCTTGGTTTTTAGTTCTTAGTTTTTAGTTCTTAGCTGCGACAAATTCCTCTATTTTTCATTTAAAAGCTGATTAATTGTGGGGGTCAGATATTCGGCTAAGGTTGTGCCATCTACGCCTAATTCAGTCCGTTCTTGCGCCGCTTTGATACCTGCTTGAGCGTGCCACCAGGCAGCCGCAGCTACTGAATCTAATAGATTTTGCTCGGCATTTTGCTCTGCCACTAAATTACTTTGAGCCACAAGTCCCCCCATCAATCCTGTTAATACATCACCACTGCCCCCTCTTGCTAAAGCAGGAGTACTTTGAGCTATTAGCCAAGTTGATCCCTGGGCATTAGC
>JBCBWB010000046.1:13715-30099 GCA_039817275.1 Cyanobacteria bacterium J06648_1
GGGCAGCGGTTTGTACTGCCTCTAAGCGATCTTGAAGGTCGGTAATTTCAGGGAAAAGACGTTTAAATTCGCCTAAATGAGGGGTTAGAACCGTAGGAGCATCACGATCGCTCAAAGTTTCAGCTATGTCATGTTCGGCTAAGATATTTAGCCCGTCAGCATCCAAAATTAAGGGACAGGGTGACTGTAAAACTTTCGTGACTATCGACTTGGCGCTGGTGGTGATGCCAGGACCACAGGCAACCGTATCAAATCGACTCAAATCGCTAGCCGAGAAGGGTAATGAAGCGATCGCCCCTTCTTTGTTTTCTGGGCAGCCAAAGATTAGTGCCTCTGGTAAATGACTGGTAAGTAGCCTTTTGAGAGATTCTGGCACGGCGATCGACAGCATACCTACCCCACTCGCTCTCGCCCCTAATGCCGCCAAAATAGCCGCTCCTGCGTAGGTGGGAGAACCGCAAACCAAGAGTAGATGTCCCTGACGATATTTGTAGCTAGTGGTAGAACGGGGGAGTGGTAAAAAACTTAAGGCGATCTGCTGATTAATTCGCTTGATCGGCACAGGTTGGGGCAATACCGACCAAATATGGTGTCGCAGCAGTCCAAAATCGATGCGAGTGCTGTGACCCAAGTATTCCAGAGCATGATCCTGAAAAAAGGCTCTTTTCCACAAGCCTAAACAGAGGGTATGAGTAGCTTTGATGCTTTTGCCCATTACCATTCCCGTATCAGTATGAATCCCAGAGGGCAGATCGATACTAACGACAGGTTTTGACCAGCTATTAACCGTTGCAATCGGCTGCACAATATTTTCTGGCAAGTCTCGCGTCAAGCCGAAGCCAAACAAACCATCGATAATAAGCTGGCATTTACTCAGGGCTTCGATATCTTCATAAAAAGGAATCCCCAAGCTGGCAACATAGTTGGCATGACTGGCCGTTAGTTGCTTGAGCTTAAAAAAAGGACGATAGACCTTAACCTGATATCCCGCCAAATATAGCTCACGAGCAACTACTAAAGCATCGCCGCCATTATGCCCTGGACCTACCAAGATTCCCACCAAAGTCGTTGTTGCGAGGGGATAAAGGCTCATGATTTGCGTGAAACACAGCCTTGCCGCTTTTTCCATTAATGCCGCTACGGGCATGCCTGCCGTAAAGATCTGCGATTCTATTTCTCTCATTTGGTCGGCAGAGACGATCGCGGTTTCAACGATACTTTTCATCTTGTCTAGTCAGCCCTGTAGAACTTATGGCAATATCAACAGGTTATCTTAATTTGCCTCTAAATCAAGGTGCTAGTTCTCTCTTAGCCGCGCTATTGTCTCTTGAGCGGCTAATAACTATCTATATTCACGGCAGAGGTTGCGGTTTTCGCCATCAGGATTGTGGTCAAGGTAGTCTTTGACCCATTTACAGCTATAGGCTAATAGGTCTAGCTGATTGATTCGTTCGAGATCCCAGACAATAACTGTATGATCTTCACTAGCTGAAACTATTGTTTTACCTTGGGGCGCAAAATCAACCTGCCAGACAGCTCCATCATGTCCAAATAAAGTTTTGAGCAGAGTACCGTCTCGTTGCCATAGTCGAATACTGCGATCGCGACTAGCGGTAGCAATTGTTTGACCATCAGGGCTAAAGTTGACTCCTCGTAAGCCGTCTTCGTGTCCCTCCAGCTCTTTTTCTACTGTGCCAATATATTGACTCTGTTCGTCTGGCTTAATCCGCCAAATTTTGCCAGTAGAGTCCCAGCTTGCCGAAGCTAAAGTGTAGCCTTGGTCTTCTGCCACAGGGTTAAAATCTACTGCTACTACTGCCCCCTGATGCCCTTTGAGGGTAGTTAAAAGTTCTCCTTGAAGATTCCAAAGTCGGATCGTATTATCCAAACTGCCAGAAGCAATCAGTTGACTATCGGGGCTAAAAGCAACGCTGCGAACCCCATCTTGATGACCTTCGAGAGTTTGCAGAAGTTGTCCTCGGAGATTCCAAATTTTGATCGTATTGTCTTCGCTAGCAGTAGCAAACATCTGACCATCGGGACTAAAAGCAATACGCCAAACTAAAGCTCGATGCCCTACCAAATTAATCACTTTGGTGACTTTAGTCGGCTCCCTTGCCGAAATTTGCCAGAGCCTTACGTTGCCGTCGTTATGGCCTGAAACCAAAGAGTTACCATCAGGACTATAAGCTAGTCCTAAAACGCCATTTTGCCTACCTTTCCAGGTGGCTAGCACCATGCCCTGACTGTCAGTCAGCTTGATGGTTTGGTCATCACTGGCTGAAGCGATAATATCTTGGTGAGGGTGATGAGCAACATCGATCGCCGCCGCTCGATGCCCTCTAAATCTCGTTAAAAGTGGGTTTTGCACCTGCCAAAGTTTAACTCCATGGCGCTCTCCCGCAGTAGCCAGGGTTCTACCATCACGACTCAGCGCCAAACCCCAAAGCCGCTGACTATTATCAGTAATAGTTTTGATGGGGTTGCCGTTGCTCTGCCAAATTTGGAAGGTACGATCCCAGCTGACCGAAACTAAAATTTTGCCATCGGTGCTATATTCTAGCTTGCTGATAGCGCCTTGATGTCCTGTAAGAGTACGCTTAATTTTACCGTTTAGATCAAACAGTCGTATTTTACCGTCATTACTACCGACAGCAAAGATTCTACCATTGGGGTTGAAAGCTACAGCGCGCACGTCGTCCTGGAACAGATCGATGATCCTTTGAGGCTGAGGCTGAATTTTATTTTGCTCCACCTGCCACAGCTTGACGGTACGGTCATTACTCGCTGTGACCAATATCCCCGCCGCAGATAGACTCTGGGGGCTAAAAGCTAGATCGTGAATTTCCCGCCCGTGAGCCTCAATCGAATCTAGTAGTTGACCATTGCGATTCCAAAGCTTGATCGTGCGATCGCGACTGGCGGAAGCAATAATTTTGCCGTCAGGGCTAAAGGCGACTGCCAATACTGCATCCTGATGACCGCCCAGGGTCAGAATTTCTTGACCATCAGGACTCCAGAGCTTGATGGTGCGATCGCGGCTGGCGGTGGCAATAACTTTGCCATCAGGACTAAACTCAATATCCCAGATTCTCGCTCTATGACCCTCAAGAGCATTGAGCAGGACACCATCAGGTTGCCACAGTCGTAAGATTTTGTCCTCTCCCGCCGTCGCAATAATCTGGTCATCAGGACTAAAGTCTACCGCAAACACAGCGCCCAAATTGCCTGACAGGCGATTGTATTCTGATGCTCCGTAAACTGCCTGCCGTAGTGCCGATTCTGCCTGAGCAGTGGCTTCTTGTACCCGATGATGACCTAGAGAAAGCTGATTTTTTTCGGTAGCTTCGATTGCCGTCAGTAGAGCTTCAAATCTGTGGTCAGAGACAAAGAGAGATTGAGAAAAACTACTTAGAGCTTTTATTTCATTGATTGTTGCCTGAGAAAATTTGTCCCAAACCATTACGCTCAAAAAGCTGGTCACCACCAAAGCGGCACCAATTGTACTGAGTAAGAATCTTTGAGTTTTGGCTAGTTTTTGTTCCTGCAAAAGACGGTTTTCAATCGCCTGGAGTCTTTCTAAATCTAGTTTTTGCCTAACGGCTAACTGTTCTTGTTCCTGGGATGCCGTCAGAAACTGATATTCAGACTGGGAGATACTATGAACGCTAGCCCAAGCCTGAGCTTCCAGTAGTGCTTTGCCCCGCAGCAGACGAGATTTATCTTGCCCTGCCGAATCTAGCCATAGTTCAGCTTCCTTATCAAAAGGATTGAGTTTTGCCTGCTGTTTGCCAAGCCAGTCAAGATTAAAAATCTGCTGATAGATAAGATTACGAAAGACCAGCTTACCGTCCTGTTTGACTACCAGATTGGATAGCAGCAAATCTCTTTGTTCTGGACTATCATCTAGCAGAATCGACCCCTGGCGCTGAATTTCTTCGCTCAACCCCAGCAGTCGATTGGCTTTGGCTTTGTTTCGCAATATGCGATCGCGAATTGTTTTAAGATGTTCTGGTTCGTCTTGAGCTTCCCAATTGTCAATTATCTGTTGCTGAACCAGATTTTTCAGTCCCTGCCGTTCATTTTCTGACTGCCAGTAATCGGGATTTGCGATCGCTTGTTCTTTGACCATCCGACAAAGCTTTTGAGTCAAAAACGGCTGTCCCCCCGTCCAGTCTAATATTTCTCGCAGTACTATTTGGGGTTGAGGGCAAGTATCTTCCAGTCCCGCAATCAAGGGTTGAGATTCTGTCTGAGTAAAGCCCGACAGGGCGATCGCTGTCCCAATATTGAAAGGAGTACGGCTAGAATCGCCAATCAATTCGCTAGGAGTCGCCACGCCAAAGAGGGCGAAGCTCAAACGGCTGAATTCTGGATGCTCTGCTCTAGCATTATAGAAATAGCGTATGAGGGCAAAAAAGTCATCGGTATTAAACTCCAGGCTCAAAATACTGTCGATCTCATCGATAAAAATGACGATTTTTTCATTGGCAACCTGGGGTAAAACTAAATCGCTGATAAAAAGATGGAGATGCTGAATTGGGGTTAAATCTGCCTGTTTTTGCCACCACTGCTTCAAAGAGAACTGGTTCATGAGATTTAATCCCCGCCAGATTTCTGAGGAAATGCTTTTATACCATTGAAGCGGGGCAATCGATTGACTGCCAATATTAGTCATGTCGATCGAGACACAGGCAACTCCCTGCTGTTCCAAACGATTTTTTGCCCGAACCCGCAAACTCGACTTGCCCATTTGGCGACAGTTGAAAACATAGCAAAATTCATCTCTCAATAGTGCTTCTAAGAGATCATCATCCGCCTGTCGCACCACATAAGTTGCGGCATTGACGCTGAGACTGCCCCCTACCTGATACTCTGACATGAGCTGATTTGCATACCATTGCCTATTCAACTATTTATCTTAGGCTCAAACAAAATTACCTGCATTTACTGGCTTAAATACCAGAGTCGAGAAATTGATTATGCTGATTCACTCCTCCACGCTAATTAGAGCCAAAAAGCGATCGCTTTAAACAGCTTCAGAATTACCAAACCTCTAATTTTGTCTCTTGCTGCCTCTCTTTTTGTGCGATAATTCATAAAAGAAAAATATTTTAATATTTGCTTAACATAAAGCAATGAATGAGCCAGCTAAAGAAGAACAATTAGTACCAGAAGAGTCTCAACCCCAGGAACAGACTCTATCCAAAGAGAAAACTTTGGCGGAACAAGCTCCTCCGAGCTATGAATGTCGCTCTTGTGGCTATACTTACGTGCCGTCAAAAGGAGATAACCAGGGAAATGTTCCCGCAGGAACTCTCTTTACGGAATTATCGAATGATTGGCGTTGTCCAGTGTGTGGGGTGCGCAAGACCCAATTTATTAATGTTGGCGCTCAGGATGCACCGTCAGGATTTGCGGAAAATTTAGATTACGGTTTGGGGATTAACCGTCTCACTCCCAGTCAGAAAAATATTTTGATTTTCGGCGCGTTGGGTTTAGGTTTCATTTTTTTCCTTAGTCTGTACGGTTTGAACTAAAGGCGATCGAGTCACTGGCAGGTCGATTGTCTCAATCGTCTTGTATGACCCCAAAGCAGCAGTCTAATCTCTGTTTTGATTTTCCCTATCTAGTTTCAAGTCGGTTATCAAGTATTGCTTTATATCTGCCTCAATCAGTCACAAAAACGTTTATGAGTTCATTGATCAAAAAATTAAAGCAGATAGGTATTCTATTCGCTGTTGGTATATTTTGTATTAGCTGTAGTCGAGTTCCTTCTACCATAACGAATCCTTGGAAGATGCTCACTCTTCCTTCGGAAGCAATTTTTTCGGATATTGCCTTCACCAGCAATCGGGATCGTGGTTGGTTGGTAGGAACACAGGCAACCTTATTTGAAACTGTTGATGGGGGAGAAACCTGGACACAGCAAGCCTTAGATCTGGGTGAGGAAAAAGTTACCCTAGAGGCGATCGATTTTAATGGTGATGAAGGCTGGATTGCTGGTCAACCTTCGATTCTGCTGCATACGGAAGATGGGGGCGATAACTGGTCGCGTATTCCTCTAAGCGCCAAGCTGCCTGGCTCACCCCTAGATATCATTGCTTTGGGTGATTCTAGCGCTGAAATGGTAACCAACTTAGGTGCGATCTATAAAACCGAAGACGACGGTAAAAATTGGAAAGCCTTGGTTGAAGGTTCGGTCGGGGTTGCTAGAAGTATTCATCGTTCTGATGACGGTAGATATGTAGCCGTTTCGGCAAAGGGGAATTTCTTCTCTACTTGGGAACCAGGAGCTACAGATTGGACTCCTCACCAGCGTACTTCTTCCCGTCGTCTACAAAACATGGGCTTTAACCAAGATGGTAGTCTGTGGCTCTTAGCACGGGGAGGACAGGTACAGTTTAGCGATACCGAAGATTATGATGAATGGGGCGAACCGATCTATCCTGAATTTTCTTCGAGCTGGGGCTTTTTGGATGTGGCATATCGCACTCCCGAAGAGATCTGGTTGGCAGGAGGAAGTGCTAATCTATTAGTAAGTGACGATCGCGGCGAAACTTGGTCTAAAGATCGCGACGTTGAGAATGCACCCTCAAATTTTTATAAGGTAGTTTTCCTTTCCCCCGAAAAAGGTTTTATTTTGGGTGAACGAGGAACGCTTTTGAAATATGTACCCGAAGCTGGTGCTGCTGTCTAATCACTAAATCTTAGTTGTAGGCAGTTACCCTTGTTTCGTATTATGTAAACAGAACTTTAGAACTTTTAATAAGGAGAAACAAATTATGGCAGGTGATACTGGCGAACGTCCGTTTTCTGACATTATTACCAGTGTTCGCTACTGGGTAATCCATAGCGTCACTATTCCCATGCTCTTCGTAGCTGGGTGGTTATTTGTCAGTACTGGGCTAGCCTACGATGCATTCGGCACTCCTCGCCCCAACGAGTATTTTACTCAACAGCGAATTGAAGTTCCCGTAATTAGCGATCGCTTTGATGCTAAAGAGCAAATCAAAGAATTTAATCAGTAAACAAATAGTTAACAATCTAGAAATACAAATATGACCAGTAACAGTCCAAACCAGCCTGTTTCTTATCCCATCTTTACCGTTAGATGGTTGGCAATTCACACTTTAGCAGTACCCACTGTTTTCTTTTTAGGCGCGATCGCCTCAATGCAATTTATACAACGATAGGAGTAAACTATTAATCATGGAAAAGAATCAAAATACTAATAGACAGCCAGTTGAGTTAAACCGTACTTCTCTGTACTTAGGGCTACTTCTAATTGCCGTTTTAGGCATCTTGTTCTCTAGTTACTTCTTTAACTAAAAAGAACAAACCAAACCGTGTTTGTCTCGATTTAAACTTTAAATAGCAAGAGGATTAAGAAGAATGTTTGCAGAAGGAAGAATTCCTTTGTGGATTGTTGCCACAGTAGCAGGAATGGGTGTCATCGCCGTTGTCGGAATCTTTTTCTACGGCGCTTATGCTGGTGTAGGTTCGGGCATGTAAGTTTTGCCTTGCTAAGTTATAGAACCAAAAATAAACCGTCTAGTGTAATGTTGCTAGACGGTTCTTATGATGTTGATTTTTATTGTGTTGACTTGATTGCGCTGCTAATTACATAATCCATACTGCAAATCAGCAACGCTCAAATTATCTTAAGCATCGATCACAATAGAGCTGACAGGTTTGGCGCAGCAGGTAAGAATCTCTCCTGGTTCTAAGCCACTCAGAGCATCATAATCGGCATCGTAGGTGACTTCTCCCTTCAGCACTTTAGCGGTGCAGGTTCCACAAGTACCAGCGCGACAGCTACTTTCAATTTCAATTTCGACTTTTTCGGCTGCGTCCAAAATAAACTCATTTTCAGCACAGCTTGATTCGCGCCAAGAGTTAGCAAAGAATACTTTAGTCCCGACAGACGAATCTGCCTTTTTTGGACTGTCCACTTTCGGCGCTTCAACTACCGCTTGCGGTTCTTCAATTGTCACACCGTCTTTCAACTTGGCGTTGAACTGCTCGATTAATAAACTGCGGAGAGTTGTCTTAAGCTCGTCTACAGCTACTCCCTTATTGATTAAAGTCCCTAGTTCGGCTCCCTTGCCGACTTTCCCCCCAGCAAAGATTTTTGCTCCTTCTACAGCCTTGCCGTCTTGACGCACCTTAGTACCCATTAGACCGATATCTCCTGCCTGGGGTTGCCCGCAGGAGTTAGGACATCCTGTCCAGTGTAGACGCACACGGTTGGGAATATCTAATTCGCGATCGAGTTCTTGAGCCAGCTTTAAAGCTCTTTGTTTGGTTTCAATCAGGGCAAAATTGCAGTAGCGCGCCCCTGTACAGGAAATCACCGAGCGAGTAAGAGTAGTCGGGTTGATCGAAAATTCTTGCAGTAGGGGTTCGCTGAGTAAGGTTTCTACATTCTCATTGGCAACATCAGGGATGATGGCATTTTGTTCAACTGTGAAACGGATTTCGCCGCTACCGTAGACCTCTGCCAGTCTGGCTAATTCAAACATCGGTTCTGCCGCTAGCCTTCCCATTGGCACGTGCAGCCCAACATAGCTAAAGCCTGTTTGTTTCTGAGGATGTACTCCCAGGTGATCCTTTTTGTCCTGGGTAATCTCGTCTTTAGGCGCAGCATCCGCTAACTTGTTACCCAACTCTTGTTCGAGGGACTCGCGGAATTTTTCTACTCCCCACGTTTCAATCAACCACATCAGTCTGGCTTTAGGACGGCTGGCTCTCAGACCTTCCTTGCCCCCATTTTCGGTATAAACAGTCAGTACGGCGCGAGAAAGCTCTACTACCGCTTCATCTTCGGCTGGCACCCATACTCCCAAAGGAATTGACTCGGCACAACGTTGAGCTGATAAATAGCCACCGACTAAAACATTAAAACCAAGAACCCCATCTTTATAAGCGGGAATAAAAGCCAAATCGTTTAACTCAGCGTGAATCGAATTATCTCTTGCCCCTTCGATCGCAATATTAAATTTACGGGGCAAATTACTAAAGGAATAGTTACCTTCGCCATTATTAGTAATCATGTCCTGAACCTTTTGGTTCATCTCCCGCGTATCGATTAATTCATCAGGATCGATACCCGCCACAGGAGAACCCGTAAGGTTACGCACGTTGTCCATTCCCGACTGAATACTGGTCAACCCTACTTCTTTGAATCTGGCAAAGATTTCAGGAATATCTTCTAAACGAATACCCCGCAGCTGAATATTTTGGCGCGTGGTAATATCGGCTGTTCCCTCTTCTCCATAACGCTCGATCGCACTAGCCAAAACGCGCATTTGCTCGCTATTTACTACCCCATTAGGCACACGCATTCTAAGCATAAACTTGCCTGGGGTAACAGGACGGTAGAAAATTCCTAACCACTTAAGACGAGTTTCCAAATCGGCTTTATCTACAGCCTCCCAACCTATCTGAGCAAAATGATCTAGCTCATTCTTTACATCTAAGCCATCTTTTGCAGCTTTGACTTTCTCTACTTTGTTGAGTTTAATTTTAGAATCGGCTTCAATAGTCATAAATCTAAATTCTTGATGGTTATAGAAGGAAGCTATAAGCTGTAGGCTCTAGGCTCTAAACTAAAAGCTTATTTGATCAGTCTAAATAGACTGAAAATTCGTTATCTTACACTGTGCAAGTTTGTCTACTCTCGATCTTAAGATTATGAAGATTTCTTGAGGTAAATTGTATAGTCTGTAACAAAATCAAAAACCACATGTTCTTGGCGCATGGTATCAATGCTGTTTGCGCATTTATTTCATCTGCTTGAAAAGCCTGTATAGTAGGCTTTTAGGAGACTAATCGCTAAAAAACAAGCTTGATTTTATTTTTTGGCTAATAACTTGAATTAATACTGTAGTTCTTTACAGTTAACTTGATCGAGCGATCGCAATTCAGTAGATAGGGAATCAAATATTAAACAACATAAAAAGACGCAGGACTCTGATATATGAGCATGCTAGTTTATGACTAAACGGTTTAGTTTATTATTCCCTATCTATCTTTCAAAAGATCGACTGTTCAATCTGACTGATCTATCTGAGTAATTAAGTTGTCAATCAGCGATCGCAACACAAATTGAATTAAAAGCTGCAATTCAAATTAATAATCTAAATTTAGATGACGTTCCAGAAATCTTTACTTAAGATTGATTAGAAATATTTGAGGTTCAAGCAAAATTCAAGCAAACAGAGACTGCTACTTGTCATGAACCAATCTATTTAGCCTATTAGTTTATTTCCTTTTATAAGTCCAACGGAGCAATACTTAAATGTTAAATTACAGCATGGTAATTCAATGGTCTAAAAAAGACAATTGTTTTGTTGTTACCCTCCCAGAATGGGGCGAACTTTGTCATACCTACGGCGATACCTACGAAGAGGCCTTGAGCAACGCCAAGGAAGTGCTGCAATTGATGATTAATTCTTCAGAAGCAGAAGGGGCGGTTTTACCCGACGCAAATACCTTCCAAGGTAAACTGCAAAGCGTCTAGTCCGTTTTGCCTAGCTATCAAGTAAGTGCATAATTCAGACTAGTTAATCGCGGCTTAATCCGAACTGCTGACTTCTGCTGATTTCTTCCCCATAACACCCTTGCCCATAACATTTTTGAATATCTTGGGCGGATTAGTCAATAGAGTAATAACAGCCACAATTAAGACGGCGATCAGAACTGCTGCTGTCCACAGAGGAAAAGTTAAGCCTAAAATTGAGAGAGAGATCGAACCGACTGCCTCCACTGTTGCCACAAGAAAATTACCCAGCCCCCCAGTAACTCCTGTAGAAGCTAGTCTAGTCAAGCTAGCCAGAGTCCCCATTAGTCCTGCTGTTCCCCCTCCAGCGATCGCCGCTAGAGTCCACTGCAATACAGGATCTGTATGTCCTAGAGTGGCGGCTGTCATCACCGTGCCGATTCCCACCGCCACAGGAACTTGAACCGTATCCAATAAATTATCAACTAAAGGAATATAGTAGGCAGAGACTTCAAAGAGAGTAGCAATGCCCAATGCGATCGCCGCTTCGGGGGTACCCAGCCATTCAAACCCCGAAGAAAGAGGGAAATGCCCGTAGATAGCTGCCAAACTCATCGCTAAAGGGGGGACAAAGACACGAAAACCGCAGGCAGCACTAAGGGTAATTCCGAGACATAAAGCGATGATAACTTCCATGGTGATATGAGAATTCTGACCTGCATAAACTCTACACAATTAAAGCAGCATTTTCTAAGTAGAAAACACTGCCGCAAGATGGAGATATAACATTTAACTTTCTGTAGTTTTACAGTCAAGAATATGTTTGATTCTGTTTAATTATGGTTTGCTCGCAACCATTCCCGCAGACTGCCCCAAAGATTTAGCCTCTACATAAACAATCAAACCAGGGACTAGCTTCCCGTTGAGCTTCTCCGCTTTTACAGATTTAGTCGCTTTGATGTGGTAGTTTTCGCTGATCTCAGTCAAAGACGGTAGCAAACTAGTTTGGGTTAGGTCGCCTCTAAAGTTAGGAGATACTGACAAGACTCGGTCTTTTTCAATCTGCTTGATGAAGTAAGGCTGAGTTTCAATGCCTTTAGCTTGAACAGGGGTACTGAAGCCAAAGGTGCTAAAGATAGACAGAGTCAGGACAATTGCTGTCGATAAACAGATTTTGATTAGATGATGACGCATAAAATGAAGCTTGTGTAGAAGAGTGCTTATTTATACTTTAAGTAATATTAAGAAATAATGCCAGTAATTTACATAATTGCTGCTAAAGTGATCTGCTTAAGCAGGATAAGTTGCTGAGGAGTGGGAGCAAACGAGCCTAGGTGAGGAATGTGGATGATGGAGTCCAGGTTATACCTTGGGAAACGAGATACTTTTGCGATCTATAAATCAATCAAATACGATTGAGACAGGGAGCAAACAATTGTCGTCATCAGAACTCAGGCTATATTAGTGTGAACCGCCACCTGTAGAAAATAGGAGCTTGTCAAATTACAGGGTATTGCGGAGATAAGTTCCTTGAGGCTCACACCCTCCCTTCGGTTTGAAAAACTGGTTTTCAACCTCAATTACACAATAAAGAAGAATAGTGTCAAACACCGACTAAGTAGCATTCTGCAAAATTGAGGATACCGTCTTAACTTTAATAGTTTTGACTTAATTAATTTTCCCTGCTGCTTAGTTTTCTTCTTTACTACAGATTTATTTATTAAGATTAATGGGAATATTCCGCAAAATAATTTCCGTCAAACCCAATCAGGTCGGTTATTTATACAAAAATAATCAGCTTTATAAAAGGCTGAACCCAGGTATATATAAGTTTTTTGATTTTGCTCATCGGTTAGATATCGCGATCGTGCCCACCATTAGTAAGATTATTACAGTGGTAAATCAGGAGGTTCTGACTCAAGATAATATATCCCTACGACTGTCTTACCTGTTGGAATATCAAATTACAGATAGTGATGTTTTCCTCAATCGCTTTAATCTGCTTGATGTTCCTGTCCACAATCGCTATGCCAATGCTGTTATAGAAGCAGAGGGGGTAATACACAACCTATCACAGATAGATCTGCGTCGTGCGATCGCAAACATTGAAAGCCAGTCAATTAACGCCGAAAAATACGATATTCTCAATACTATTCCAGAGTTGCTACAGAACAGATTAAGGGAGTATGGCATCACTATTCATCAGTTGATTGTTAAAGATATTAGCTTTCCCAAAATGATTCAACAGCTATTTGCACAACAGCTAGAAACAAAAATTAGAGCCAAGCTAGATCTAGAAAATGCCAGAACCACTGTAGCTACTGCTAGGGCTTTGAAGAATGCAGCTGAATTGATGAAAAACAACGAAAATATCAAGTTTATTCAGTATTTAGAGACTGTAGCCAAAATTGCGGCTCAGGGTAAACATACTTTTGTCTTAGGCGATTTACAAAATCAGAGTCTGCCTAAAAGCTGATTAGATAATAGGCAAGCTATGTTGATCGCCAGAGATAGTGTAGTAAGTGTAGTATCCAGATAAATTCTCAAGTTACTTCAAATACACCAAAGTCACCCCTGCACCACCCTCTTTCTGCGATGCTAGCTCAAACTTTTCCACCTGAGAATGACGCTTAAGATACTCATGTACACCCTGGCGCAAACGTCCTGTGCCCTTACCGTGGATGATCCAGAGTACTCCCGATTCTAAAGCTTTGGCGATCGCATTATTTATTTCTATTTCCGCATCATCTACTCTTTGTCCACGAATATCGAGGGTGTTACGGGAGGTTCGGACTAATACCGCAGTTTTCTTGCGTTGAGCTGGAGATAGGGGCTTTTTCTTCGGAGTTTTGGGTTTGGTATCGGCTTTTTGTCCACTAAGAGATTCTATTTCTACCATATCGACATTCATCTTCATAATGCCAAAGCGTACCGTTAGCTGTTCTGTCTCCTCATCAATGCTCAATACTTCAGCGGTTTGTTTGAGGCGAGGGATTCTAATTTTTTCTCCTAGCTTCGGTTTATAGCTGGGTTTGGCAGGCTTCGGCGTTTGGGTTTTGGCTAATTCTTTGTTGGTAATTAGGTCTAGAGCTTCGGTAGCCTCCTGTGCTTTCTGCATCGTTTGGCTGCCCTTTTGCAGCTTGCGAATGACGCTGGCGACTTCTTTCTTCGCTTGGGCGATCGCATCTTGTACTGCCTGTTCTTGGTAGGCTTTGAGAGACTGTTCTCGTTCTTCTAATAAAGTTGCTTTCTCGGAAACTTCGGCATAGAAGCGTTCTGATTGCTCTAGCAATTCTCCTGCTTTATTGGCTTTCTCTTCCTGTTCTCTCCTTTGCCGTTCTAGGGCGGCAATTACTTCGTTGACATCTTCCGACGAGCCTGTGGTGCCGACTAGAGATTGCGCTTCTTCGATGATTTCCGTATCCAAACCCAGACGTTGAGCGATGGTTAGGGCATTAGAACGCCCTGGAATACCCCAGAGCAGCCTGTAAGTAGGCTGGAGGGTACTATCGTCAAATTCCACCGATGCGTTCTCAAATCTTTCATCCTGATACTTGAGCGCCTTTAACTCTCCGTAGTGAGTGGAGGCTACCGTTAGCAAGCTGTGTTCTGCTAAATGTTTTAAAAGAGCGATCGCCAAAGCACTTCCTTCTGCGGGGTCGGTTCCTGCGCCAACTTCATCGAGCAAAACTAGAGAGTTGCCACTATTAGCCTGCAAAGCCTCGATAATACGACTAATCCGACGTATATGCCCCGAAAAAGTCGATAAACTCTGCTGCAAAGACTGTTCGTCACCAATATCAGCCAAAATAGCATCAAACCAGGGCAGCTCTACAGGAACTTGAGCGGGAACAAACATCCCTGCCTTCGCCATCAGTGCCGCTAAACCCATCGTCTTCAGAGTGACGGTTTTGCCTCCCGTGTTTGGACCCGTGATCGCTACGACCTTGGTCTCAGGCTGAACTGAGACATTAATCGGAACCACTTCTGTTCCTTCTTCGTGGCGCTGCTGCCACACCAGGAGGGGATGACGCAAACGACGCAGGGTTGTAGTTTCTTGTTCGGCTGGATCGATAAATCGCGGGGGATTTGCTTCTAGCCACAAGCCATAACGCGCCCTCGCGGTAGCCAGATCAAGGATCGTTGCCGCAATTAGAACCCGTTCTAAATCTGACTGTACCTCTGCAACCTTCTCGGATAATCCTTTGAGAATAATCTCTTCTTCTCGTTTCTCCTGCTTCTCTTTTTGGCGTAGCTGATTACCGAGGTGGATGATCACATTTGGCTCAATATAGTAGGTTGAACCCGTACCCGAAACATCGTGAACAATACCTTTGATCGTTTCCTTACTGGCAGGTTTGACGGGCAAGACAAAGCGATCGCCCCGTTGGGTAATTACCGCTTCCTGAATCGCCGTTGGGTTGCGCTGCATGATTCCTTGCAACACCTTATAAATCCGACTGCGTAGATTTTTAATCTCACTCCGAATCCCCGCTAGTTTCGGGTTGGCGCGATCGGTAATTTCGCCGCGATCGTCGATACAGTGATGAATCTCTTTCTCTATTTCAGGGTAGGTACGTACATCTACTACTAATTTTGCTAGAGTAACTAACTCCTCACTTTTAGCATCGATCAGGCGACGTAGATATCTCACCCCCGCTAGGGTAGTGGCAATGTCTAATAATTCTTTAGCGGTAAGGATTCCGCCTATTTGCGATCGCTCTAAAGACGCACCGATGTCCTTAATTCCTTTAAACGTCCAGCCCGAATCCAACTCCTGTTCAAGGTTGTAAATCTCCTTAGTTTGAGCCAGCAGCTGCTCACTTTCTGCCTGAGTCTTCGGTAATCTTAGCTGACGCGCCGCCACCACACCTAACTTAGTCGCTGCGAAGGTAGATAGATTTTGGCATACACGTTGCCATTCCAATAAGTCTAGAGTTTCGGTGGTAATCACAGGCGATTTGATATGCTTACTTTTTTAATTATTGCCAGATTAAAACAAAATATGTCATGAAGTTACGCTATATTAAGAATACTTGACACAAGCAAACCCTGCAATAAGGAGATAACCGTGATTATGGAAAATAAAGAAGGTAAATTTGGCTTCACCAACTATGCAGAGATCTGGAATGGTCGATTAGCCATGATTGGTTTTATCACCGCGATTGTCGTTGAGATGAATACAGGACACGGTGTTCTCAAGCAGCTTGGTTTAATGAAATTATTGCATTAATTATTTGGCTATGAAGCGATCATTCTCTGACTATCCTATTATTAGGTTTAGTCAGAGTTTTTTTTGGTGGTAGTCTATGGTCGTACTAATTCTACAGTCAAGGTGACAAATAAGCTGTGCTTCAGGCTATGATCAGCAGCTTGCACCTGACGCATTCACGTTCTCGTTATCAAGTCGAATTCTTGAAAACCATACCTCGATTCAGCAACGCCGATTGTCTTGTAAGTTTACCCATTAATCATTCAGGCGATCGCCAGTCCGCCAAGCGGCTGCCATTATTTAGAGCTAATAAACGCCTAATGTGAATTAGCTTGACAACATAAACCTCTAAAATCCATAGCCATTATAAAGTGCAAGGATATTTGTGGATGTTGTCAAACTTTAGCAGATTCGATTTTCTTGAATATTTTGAAAATTAGTTTCAAATGTCAAATCCCATCCAGCCGAAAAATATAACTCTTTTACGGAGGGGTATGGGGAAGTCGTAACGTCCCCATCAGGCGAGCGACCCACAGAGCCTATCGGCTCAAAGTTGCTTCGCAACGCTGGCGCGAATGCGCCGTTCGCCGCAAGGCGCAAACAAAGGCGCATAGTTCGCCGCATGTAATGCGCGAGATTGGGGTTTCCACAGCCCTTCGGGCAAGCGC
>JBCBWB010000470.1:0-506 GCA_039817275.1 Cyanobacteria bacterium J06648_1
GAATTGCCGAAAATGCTGGGCAAAATGGCGCTGTAATTGCGGAACGAGTCAAAGAAAAAGACCTAAGCATTGGTTTTAATGCTGCAAGCAACGAGTTCGTTAACATGTTCGATGCTGGCATTGTTGACCCTGCTAAAGTAACTCGCTCTGCACTTCAAAATGCGGCCTCCATTGCGGGAATGGTCTTAACTACTGAATGTATCGTTGTTGATAAGCCTGAGAAAGAAAAAGGCGCTGCTGGCGGCGGTGGTGATTTTGATTATTAATTTTAGTTCTAAGCTTTAAGCTGCGCGGTTCGTAGAACCGCAAGTCGTGCGCTTGACGGGGCTAACGCCCCAGCGTCCACAGCGCTTCGCGCAGTCCGTCCTTCGGACTTGGAAGCGGAGCTTCCGTGGGACTTTGCCTGCTTTGCAGGCTGTACGATCTGAGCATTCGCTCTGCGCTCTAGGCTAATTATGCTACGAAAGCTATCTCATCAGAATTATGGGGTAGCTTTTTTTTGGGTC
>JBCBWB010000471.1:0-505 GCA_039817275.1 Cyanobacteria bacterium J06648_1
GACGTTTCAGGAATGCTCGGTTGCTTTCTAAAATCACAGATATAGCCAATTTTCATCTCTCATTAAATTGCTCCAATTACCAAACATTCCCTGGCAGCTTCGACCACTTCGGCGGTGATGCAGTTAAGTTCGTTGATTTTAATTACGCGCTGAATTTGGCGAAACAGGCGATTTACAAGTCGGAAATTACCATTAGTAATCCGAGCGATCGCAGCGCAGCGCGTACGCGCAGATCGTCGTCAGACGACTAGAGGGGCTACTGCCCCTCGCGCTTCCGCATCGGTAAAGTCATTAGGATTCATCTTCAAATCCAATCTCTCCCAGTAATGGGAAAGCATAAACCGCATCTCTTCCTGACTTAAAGCACGATACTGATGGGCAAAACCGACACGAGAATAGAGTTGGGGATATCGGGATAACTTCTTCTCCAATCCTGGCATTCCAATAAATACCAAGCCAATATTTCCCGCATCGTAAATTTCCCGAAGCTGCTCGATGCCACTCA
>JBCBWB010000472.1:0-504 GCA_039817275.1 Cyanobacteria bacterium J06648_1
TTCTTCCGGAGTATAAAGTTTTGTCTCTTGTGCTTGTGCAATCATATGTTAACTCCCAAAGCTTTGATAAACGGCTTTTAAGGTTGATAGTCTTATGACACTATTGTAGTTAAACCATATATATTTGGTTAAATAAGCTTTATTAAAGCAAGTTCAAAACAAAGGTAATTTTCATTATTATAAGCACTTAATAAAATCATTGTAGGATGGAGAGCAGCGCGGTCTTGGGGGTTTCCCCCATGAGCGACTGCGGGGCATCCCTGCCCGTCCTAAGTGACTTTAAATCCGATAAAATCTACTTGATAAACTAATTATTCGACAAATCCATAAAATAAGCTAATTTCAAAACAATCCTCGCACCAACATTACCATCCCATTCAGCATCACCAACTTCACAAATATCAAAACCAATTATTTTTCGACCGCTGTTTACTACTTCTTTGACTAAACAAAAAGCTTGCTCTAATTCCAAACCACCAGGAACCGGAGTTCCAGTATTTGAGC
>JBCBWB010000473.1:0-504 GCA_039817275.1 Cyanobacteria bacterium J06648_1
CATTTGACCATTCACCTGTTTCTACTAAATTTTTCCACAACAAAGTTAATGCTAATTCTAAACCTATTGCTCCTGGAGGTGCTTGAGCAAATGCTACGGTTTTTTCTTCGTAGGTAAATGGTGAATGGTCAATTGCTATCGCATCTAAAATTCCCTGACGTACTCCTCGACGCAATGCCATCATATCTCTTGGATTACCCAAAGGTGGCTCTAAGTTCAATGCAGTGTGATAGGTCTTCACTGAAGATGTGTCGAGTAGTAAATGCATCCAGGTGGTGCTGGCAGTTACGGGTAAACCCTTAGCTTTCGCATCTTCTATTAATTCAACGCTTCTTGCAGTTGATACCCGCATGATGTGAATAGGGGTGAATGTGTTAGCCACTAGCTCAAGTAAAGCTGCGATTGCTGAAGTCTCTGAAGCAGAAGGGTTTCCCGGTAAACCCCACTGAATTGAATCTGCACCTTCACGCATTATTCCATCCGCTGAAATATTGCGATCGCAAC
>JBCBWB010000474.1:0-503 GCA_039817275.1 Cyanobacteria bacterium J06648_1
AAATCATAGTTAATCGCCAGGGTGCGATCGCTGACTGCCCACGCTCTGGAGCGCAAAGCGAGAGCTTTGCCAGTCGTCGCTAGACGACGATCTGCGCTACGCGCTGCGTTCGGCAAAATCTTCATCGTTATAGAACACTCCCAGTTCGTCCCTCAAACGCATATATCTATTGCCTTTAGGGAATGCTGCCTTGGCTACTCTAGCGGTGACTTCTGGAACGGAAGGTATCGATTCAGGATGTAAACACATAAACTCGCCTCAACTCGATGAGTTCATTTTAGGCTATTCGTATTCGCACAAAATTATTAAATTCTAATTCTGAGTATTCAGCGATCGCCTGATTGGTCTGTTTTTGAATTCGCCAACAGTATCCCGTATCTCGGCTCAACGCCCACTACAGCTAACGACAAACATCCGTATCACTCTAGACTCTCCAACAATGTTTCGATCGCCGCTTTTGCCGATTCGATCGGAGACTCCATGACACCAAGCCACTCAAATGT
>JBCBWB010000475.1:0-503 GCA_039817275.1 Cyanobacteria bacterium J06648_1
CACTGTTTAAATTTGGCGATCGCCGTTGATGATTTTGCTGGCATTGCTCAAGCAGTTCGAGAGCATGACGTGGCTCTAGTTGTGGTAGGGCCTGAAGTACCTCTCTCTCTCGGTATTGTCGATTATCTGCGAGAGCAAAATATTGGTGCTTTTGGACCGACTCAGGCAGGAGCAAAGATTGAATCAAGCAAGTCTTGGGCAAAAGAGATCATGGTTCAGGCAAATGTCCCCACGGCACAATCGGCAAGCTTTACCGACGTGGCGGCGGCACAAGCATATATCCAGCAGGTTGGTGCGCCGATTGTAGTTAAGGCAGATGGTTTGGCGGCAGGCAAAGGCGTAATTGTGGCGATGACGGAATCAGAAGCGATCGCCGCTGTAGCTGAATTACTGACGGATAATTCTGGCAAGCTGGTAATTGAAGAATATTTAACAGGCTCGGAGGTCTCAGTCTTAGCTGTTACCGACGGCAAAACAATCCGTCCCTTATCTCCTGCCCAGGA
>JBCBWB010000476.1:0-503 GCA_039817275.1 Cyanobacteria bacterium J06648_1
TGGTTACTGTCGGGTAAGAAAATTTTAGTCAGACGACAGGATATTTCTTGGGAAACTTCCCATAAATTCATTAAGTTACCCGAACCCGTGGGACACTCAATTTTAAAATCGTCTCCCAAATAATGATGGAATTTTTGGAGTGATTCAATCAGCAGGTAGTTTACGGGCATCCAAATTGGACCGCGCCAGTTGGAATTGCCGCCAAACAGACCGCTAGTCGACTCGGCAGGCTCGTAGCTGACGCGATTTTCCCGACCATCGACATAAAAACTGTAGGGATTATCCTTATGAAAACGAGACAAAGCGCGAATGCCATACTCACTGAGGAATTCCGCCTCGTCCAGCAGTTTCCCTAAGATTTGGCGTAACTTATCTTCCGAGTCAAAGCTATAGGCAGTGACGCTACACAGAGCTAGCATTCTTCTCGCTTTAAGCCTAATGAGTAATGAATAAAGTACATGATACTAAACTAATAACTAACAACTAATCCACATCAAGCAGAG
>JBCBWB010000477.1:0-503 GCA_039817275.1 Cyanobacteria bacterium J06648_1
TAGCCATTTTGTAATTACTCCTGTTTTTATCTCATACACTATTGAGCGAATCTGATATTGCTTTACGGCTGTTTCTATAAGTTTCAAAGAAAAAAGCTCATCATTTACTGCTTTAGGAATCGCTAAATAAAGAATTCTTTCTGGTTCTTCCGCCTCTAATCCAATTCTATAAGTTAAAAAGGCGAGCGACCCCGCGTCGACGCAAGGCGCAAGGGAATGCGCGAGTTGACCCAATGCATTATAAAAATCTGATATTTTTGAAGCAGATAAAAAGCTTTTAATCTCCACAGCGATTTTTGTTCCTTCTTTCTCGGCTGCAATTAGTTTCTCTGCGCCTAAGTCTATAAATAATTCAGTACCACCAGAACTTAAGCGATAGGGATCGTGAGTAATTGTCCAGCCTTCTTTTTGCAAAGCTGTTTTAACTAAATCGTGATAAATATCTTTTGCTGGCATCAGGTTAATTGATAATTAAGCAGCACCAAAAGAATCCAAAGTTTCAG
>JBCBWB010000478.1:0-501 GCA_039817275.1 Cyanobacteria bacterium J06648_1
AAGATCCGCGATTAAATCAAAGGAACCATCGCTATTGCGAGACCAACCTAGATCGTATTCGCCTTCTAAAACTGCAACGATGTCTGCACGAACGCGCTGACCGTTATAACCACGAACATCAGCTTCAGACTTAACGGTGATACCCAAGTCGCTTAAAGAGGACTTAAGAATTTCAGAATCAGTAATTTTGGTACGTAGAGTGCTAAAGTGAGACATTTGGGTTTCCTCCAAAAAGAAGATTGAGATTAAGACAACGGTTTTTTAGGCTAAGCCGCGTTTATAATTACGCGGTTTTTTTATTTGCTAGCTTTGGGTTCGCTAGCCTTTGCTCCTGAATTAACAGGAGAAAGCTTTTTAAAACTCCATTCGCTGATATTCAGCGACGGAAGCTGCTGCGGGACGCGCTCGCTGTCTCGCCCAGTCTCGAAGCGCAGTGACTTGTTCTTGCATCGTTCGAGACAGCGGTAAAGTCGCTTTAAGTGCAGCAATAATATCTAGCTG
>JBCBWB010000479.1:0-500 GCA_039817275.1 Cyanobacteria bacterium J06648_1
AGAGGTTCGAGTTGAGTCACAACAACCAATTACTTTAGAGCAGGCGCTAGAGCTGTCCCTTGCCAACAATAAAGAAATAGAACAGGCTCGACTTGAGGTAGAAAGAGCGGAATTTGCGCTGCGAGAGGAGAGGGCGGCACTGTTTCCGACACTAGATTTTACTACTTCATTCTCCTTCGGTGATGATGCTTTTCTCGATGGACCACTCCAACAAACTTTTGAAGAAGCTGTGGAGTCAGGAGTCGAAGCTGGTTTGACGGAAGAGGAAGCGCAAGCGCAAGCAGAATCTGGGGTTTCTGGCTCTAGTGGTTCGACCAGTACCAGTAGTTTTGACTACAACAGTAGCATATCAGTAGGTTACACCATTTTTAACAGCGGTTTGAGGGGTGCTTCGATCCGTACTGCCGAAAAACAATTGCGCTCAGAAGTACTAGATTTAGAGAGAATTGTTGAAGAAGCCCGTTTTGAAACTGCCAGAGACTATTACAATCTGCAAAATA
>JBCBWB010000047.1:0-30009 GCA_039817275.1 Cyanobacteria bacterium J06648_1
CTTTGATACCTGTCCAGGGTTCAATAATTCTTGATGTTTGCTTGGACTTTTGCTCGGAAATCCACTGTAAACCTGTAGCATGTTTTGGCGTAGCTAATGCTGATGCGTCTGTATATTTTTCCTGATGCTTTAAGACCGCATATCTAGCAGCAATATTAGAAGGAGAATTAGTACTGGAGGCACACCCAGATAAAAGCAGGGTAACAAGTCGTAAAGAGAAAAGTAGAGCTGTTGTACGTAAAAACATAGATTTAGGGGATTCGTGGCGCTCAATTTGTTTGCTTCCCCATATGTTTCCCAATTCTCTAGCTGGATTTAAAGGCGGTCTAAATGATCGGGACACTTAGCTGCTCAATGTTTAATGCTCAATGCTCAATGTTTTAGCAAGCTGCGGTCTACCCCAGATCACTGTTTCCTGCTTGTAGATCACCATGCCTGGTTTTGCCCCCTTGGGTTTATAAACATGCTTAGGTTCGGTATAAATTACAGGAACTTGTTCGCTTTCCCGTGCTTGACTGTAGTAGGCGGCGAGGTCTGCCGTAAACTGAAGATCTGCTTCGCTAGCCACTGCTCCAGGTTCAAGGCGCAATAGGACGTGGCTACCTGGAATCTCCTGGGTATGAAACCACAGGTCGTATTCTACTGCCGTACGGAAACTTAAGATATCGTTTTGGCGATTATTGCGACCAACCCAGATTTCACAGCCTGATGGCGCTTTGAAGCGATAGGGTTGGGAGTCACGGTCTACTTTATTATTACTATTGTCTCCCTGGCGTTCGGCGGTTAAGTATTCTTGTTGAATTAACTCTTCTTTGATCTCAGCTAGAGCCTGTAAATCTTCGGCGCTGCCATTGTTTTCGCTTTGTAGTTGATTTAGCGCTGTCTGTACCTGAGATAGATATTCAATTTCGGCATCTACTGCCGCCAACAGAGGAACGACGGCATCTTTAGCTCGTCTGAGTTTTTGACTTTGTTTATAGACATACTGGGCATTCTGGGCAGGGTTTTTCTCAGGATTGAGCTTAATCTTAACTGGTTCGCCTGTAGCAAAGTCGTTGAGGGTAATAGACTTCATTCCAGGCTTGACTTCGTGGAGATGTGCCATAAGTAAATCTCCCTGATGACGATAGCTTTCGGCATCTTTTGACTGAGCGAGACGTTGACGGAAGGTATTGCCTTTAACCCGAAGTTTTTTGAGCAGGTTGATTAATTTCTGATTGAGCTGGTGATAGATTTGCTGAAACTGTTGGCGGTTGAATTCTTTAGTGTAATAGTCCCGCAATAAGCTCTGTACTTCTGGTACTGTCTCGGTTTTATTCCAGCCCAAGACTGTATAGCCATCCTTTAGCCAGCCTGGATCGAACTGTTTTTGTTCTAAGGCTACTAGCCACTTTTGCCAATAGCTAAATAATTCCTGCCAATCTGATTCCTGTAGGGTGTCGGTTGGTTGTTGAGGGGATAAACCTGAGGCGATCGCAATTTCCGTAGCAACCCTCGGACTTAAGCCTCGATAGGATTTGAGTAGCTGACGCTTGAGCTGACCAGGCACCAGACTGACTCTTTCGTACCAACGTTGGTAAGTCTCTTCTAATCTGGGAGCTGTGCCAGTCATAGCGGGGGGAACTTCGTAACGCTGTCCTGTCTGAATTGGTCGGACACTAGACTGAGCCGAGCTGATCTGTCTGGCGGGGGTAATAATTTGCTGCTCGCTGTCGGTTAGGATTACGTTGCTATATTTACCCATAATCTCTACGTAGAGATGCCACAGGGGGTCTTCTCCTGGGCGATTGGCAAACTGGAGGTCAATTACTCGTTCCCAAGGTGCGATCGCCCTAATCCCAATTAACGCTAGACCCTTGAGCTGGTGTCGTAGCTGATCGCTAAAGGTAAAGGTATCTTTGATCCGTGGCGGGGGAGCGCCAATATTCAGCCTTGCGGCTTCGGGATGCCAGCAAATTGTTAGCCAGGGTTTGGCTTTGAGAGTACGCAGAGCTAAAGAAATCGTAAAGCGATCGCGCTGGTAAACTTGTTCGATTCGAGAGGGAATCCAATCTCGCTCTAGCTCGACACAGCTAGCCATGAGAGTGGTGTAGTCAACTGGTTGCATAATCGTAAAAAGAGATAAAAGTTTAGCTAGACATTAAATTATTGTGATTTTGGCTACAAAGTGTTTAGATTCCTGGCAAAAGCGAAATTTTCCTTAAATAGGGTCGTTTACGTGGTTTTTTGCTAGTAAAACTATATTGTGGGGATCGTATTTTTGAGAATTTTTAGCGCCAAAAATAATTTATAGATTTGATAAATGAATAATTATGGATATTCAACTAATTAATATTGGTTTTGGTAATATTGTTTCAGCCAATCGCATTATTGCGATCGTTAGCCCAGAATCTGCCCCCATCAAGCGGATTATTACAGAAGCTAGGGAAAAGAGCCTGTTGATCGATGCAACCTATGGTCGTCGTACTCGTGCTGTAATCATTACCGATTCATCCCATGTGGTACTGTCGGCAATCCAGCCAGAAACTGTAGCCCACCGCTTTGTAGTCAATAAAGACAGCAAAGAATCATAACCCAACTAGATTATCATTAATGTCAGCTCAACAGTCAGGGAAGCTCATCGTTATTACGGGACCAAGTGGAGTAGGCAAGGGAACCTTGGTTAGTCTATTGCTCAAGCGTCATCCGCAATTGCGAGTCTCCACTTCGGCTACCACCAGAGAACCCCGTCCAGGAGAAACAGACGGCGTTGAATATTACTTTTTAAGCAAGAAAGATTTTGAAACCGCTATTTTTAACCACGAACTCCTAGAGTGGGCTGAATATGCGGGAAACTACTACGGTACGCCTAAGGCACCAGTTTTAGAACAGATAGAGCAAGGTAACTACATTTTATTAGAAATTGAGCTGGCAGGAGCTAGAGCGATCGCCAATATTTTTCCCGCAGCCAAGCGAATTTTTATCCTCCCCCCTTCAATTGAAGCACTAGAAGAACGGATCAGAAGCAGAGGTACTAACTCAGAAGAATCCATCGCCAATCGACTAGAGATTGCTCGCCAGGAAATTGCCGCCAGCAGCGAATTTGATGTTGAGATTGTCAATGATAATTTGGAAGGAGCGATCGCTCAGTTGGAAAGTGCGATCTTTAACTAGTGCCGCTAGTGGTAGATGAATTACAAGACAAGAGAAAATTCTTGGCTAATAGCTGATAGCTGATAGCTATAAACAAAAGCATCTAATACATCATTATCCCATTGAACTTCAACTACAGGCAACCTGGCTGAGTAACTTGAGAGGAGTCAGTTCTTTTAATAGCTCTAAAGAAGAGCGATCGCGCACAAATAAAGAGCCAGCAAACCCCAGAGAGTTGATGGGAATATTTTGGAAAGATTCACGCGATCTCGGTACGATTACCATCCAGTCTCTAGTAGCCAGAAAATTATATGCTCCAGGCTGTTGCTCGGTCTGAAAATCAACCTCAAAACCAACGAAATCTAGTAGGGCATGATATCTCTGTAACATGGTTTCGGCAGCAACTTGAGTCGAGCTATTTGCCGCCAGACCCAACTTCGCAACACCATGGCGAAAAGGAAAGCTGGCTAGTTTACCCAAAGAGTTCTTAAAAGCGATATTGGCGATCGCTGATTCTAAAGGTCGATCTATGACATCGGCAAGAAAAGGTAGAGGAATTAACTGTAGATGTTTATGACTCTGAGAAGCGCCAGCGGTTTTGCCACCGTTGAAAAATGCCAGTCCATCTATCTCCTGTAAGCATTGCCATAGAGCTATAAAGTCTTCTAAGTTTAGGCGGTTTGTTTGCGCTTCAAAACCGCGAGTTACGATCAATAGATGATTGTCAACTACGTTGAATTTATTTAGTAGGCAAACATGAGAACTAGAAAGATCGCCGACAAACAGATCTTCTTCATAGGGTAAAAAAGGATCGATGCGCTTGCCTGTTTTTTGCTCCTGCTGCTGTTGTTGGCTACGAGCTTTTTCCTTACGAGCCAGGTTAGAAAGAGTGCGAACAACAAAAGATATATCCTGCTGCTGGATCAGATGATATTCAGTCTCAATCGACTTCAGCGCCCCACACTGCCGCGCAAATTCAGTTTGCTGCGTAGTTTTAGACCATAGAGTCCCAGACGAGATGGGAAATTTTACTGGGGGTTGAGCTGTTGATTCTGACATATCTGACCAAACTCCTTGGGTAACTAATTGCCATCGGGCGATCGATAATCACAGGCTAATTTATCTCTGATCGAAAGACAAGCTACGAGCAAACTAAAACAATTGATTTAATTGAGTTGAATATCAAAAATCATTCAATACCAACTGACAATCTTGGGCGATTTGCTGCTTTAAAGCGTCAACCGAATCAAATTTCTGTTCTGGACGGAGAAACTTGAGTAGATTAACCTTGAGTGTCTGACCATACAAATCTCCCGACCAATTAAGTAAATGTACCTCAATTGTGGGTGATTCTCCTGCCACCGTTGGACGACAGCCTATATTCATTACACCTTTGACTGTTGTTGTTGCTAATAATACATCTACCGCATAAACGCCAAAACGAGGTAAAAACTTTTCCTCTGGTAATTGGAGATTCGCCGTCGGAAAACCAATAGTCCGTCCGAGTTGCTGCCCTGTAACCACCGTTCCCCATAGACTATAGGCTCTGTCTAACATAAAGTTAGCCGTCTGCATATCTCCTGCTGTTAATGCCTGGCGAATTAGAGAACTACTGACGCGGACTTGCTGGTTTTGGCGATCGCAATATTTATGCAGGGAGTTAAGCTGTACCTTAATGCCATACTGAGCGGCAATCTGCTTTAGATCTTCTCCCGTGCCTTGTCTTTGATAGCCAAAGCGAAAATCAGTACCGACGCTAATCGAGACAGTCTTTAACCGTTGAACTAAGATTTGCTCGACAAACTGCTGGGGAGAAAGGGAGGCAAGATCTTGATTAAAAGGTAACAATACCAACTGTTCAATCCCCAATTCTGACAGAATCTCTGCTTTTTGTTCTACGGGGGTTAGTAATTGCAGTTTAGCTCCAGTAAAAAATTCGCGGGGGTGAGGAGTAAAGCTAACAACCGAAGGGATAACATTGCTGGCGGGACTCGTTGGCAAAGAGTCTTTAATTGCTCGCAGCACTGTACGATGCCCCTGATGAATGCCATCAAAATTACCAAGAGCGATCGCTGTAGGGGTTTTAATTTGTTCGACTGAAGATGCTATCAACACGCTTTACATTTTTACACAATTTATGTCTGTCTGGATCGAAGTTAAAGGCGATTAACGAGACTATCAAAAAGATACTACAGTCACAGTGAATGTTGATTATTTAATGGGAACTATAGCACTAGAGATTTCTAGTAATATTATGGCGAAGCTGCAACATTTTTCCTGGGCGACAATTTGCTTGATTTTGGGTTCAACTGCTGTCGGTGTTTCCCACGCCGCTACTAGCAACGAGCAAAATTCTGCTTTTTCAGCTACACCATACCTAGTAGCGCAAAATAGCGATCAGGAAATGCTAGATGCATTGCAAGAGAGAGATAAGAAAATTGATAGCGGGTTAGAGAAGATCAGGAAGCTAACAGGGTCAAAATCTAAACAAGACAAGCAGATTAAGCCTGAAGAGCAAGATCTGAGCGAAGAGGAGATGATCGACGCTATTAAGGGTAGACAACAGAAGATTAAGGAATCAAAAGAGTTAAAGCAGTTAGAAGATTTGACCAAAAGTCAGGAAATGCTCGATCGCCTGCAAGCAGAAGGTTTTGACATTGAAAGCTTAGAAGAATTGGCGGCGGTTGAAGCGATAATTGGCGATCGCGATTTGAGCAAAGAGGAGATGCTCGATACTCTACAGCAGCAGGATTTTAATATTCAAGATTTAAAGCGGCTCAAGCAGCTAAGTAAAATAGTGGGCAAAAAAAGCTCTTATCAGCCTGATGAATCTGTCATGTCTAGGGAGATGGCATTTAAACTACTGACGGTTGGGGTTCCTGGAACAATTTTGATCTTTCTCATCGGTACGCCAATTGCCAAGGGAATTACCAAGACATTTGCCAGCAACTATCAAGAAAAGTTTGGTAAACCAAAAGTTCCCGAGGGTTCGGTTAATCTTCATGCTCGTTCTTTTAAAGAGATTACTCTGATTGGTAACAAAGCCGATAAAATTAACAACGAAAAGTTTGGCAATGAGGAGTTTTTGCTCTTACTCCGCATCAAAATCAACATGGCAAAAGAAGCCGATGGTTATAAAGGCTTGAGTAACTGTGTCGATCTGCTTCAGGCGGGTATTATTGCTCAGAAGAGTTTTTTAAAACTAGAACAAACTGAGCTACGTTATCGCAGTCGTAAACAGCAGGAGTTTTATCGTTTTGTTGCTGAAAATCTGGAGGGTGAGATTGATCGCGAAGTTTTTGCCAAGCAGATTAAGAAGAAGAAAACGGAGATCCTTCCCTTAGTCACCACAGAAGAGGGTAGAGAAGCGGTTGATACCTATACTAAAGAGCTAAATGTTCTAAGTAAATATGAACTAGGGCTAAAGCTGCTAGCCTTGTTTAAACAGTATGAGCTAAAGGATTTTTCGATTCTCAAAAATATTGCTGATATTGTCGAAGGTTTAGAGGGCAAAGATTTGGTGGAGAGTAAAGATTTAGTTTCTCCAGTTTTAGAACATTATGAGAGCTTTGAAAAACTAGGTCCCATCATCGGTATTGCACCTGATGCTAGTACCCCTCAAGCCTATGCCAAAATCTTGCAGGTAATTGGTTTAACTAACCGCCACGGGAAATCTTATCAAGAATTTGAGCAGCTAGTAAAACTGCTGAAGAAATGGGAAAAACCCTATAAGGCGATCGCTCTTGTTCGCAACGAGTATACTGAGGATAAATACAGTGTCCCTGCTGAATTTAAAGAAGATATTCCTGGTCTAAAAACTTATCAGAAATATGCAGAATACCTTCCCGATCTGTAATCATTCTGGGCAGGATAATGCCTTGTCCAAATTCCTACTTTGACTCCCACAACAGTTCTTCCCCATCTAAGAGACAGATTTTTGCAATTTGAATCGGTTTACCAAACATACCGTTGAGACTGCCAAGCAGACTACTGCTAGATTTCGTAGCTAGCTTGACGGTCATTTGTTTTTGATAATGCTCGGCACCACCTGGGTAAATTATTGTCCCTTCACAGCTGACCTCAGTGTAATAGCCGCCATTAGCTAGCTTAACAGGGGTCGCAATAGAATTTGCAGGACAGTCGTTTGATGTGGCAGATACAGCTAAATCTGCCTCCGCTTGAGAGTTTGTCTGATAAAAGATGCGCACCAGAGGATGCTCAATTCCCCTCGCTGGCGCGTTAGAACGGTTGACAATAGCTAGATCTAGCTTCGTAGCCTGTCTTGCGACCGTAGTTTGGGTTTCCAGATAGATTTCTGGGCTATCCGTCTGCGGAAAAGAAATTTCTGCCAGCGGTTCACCACCAAACTCAGCATACATTTTGGCTAAAGCCCCTGTAAAAGCTGCATTGTAGCCGACCCCGACCTCGTTTTTTACCCAGTCAGTACGATCGTCTGCCCAGTTGTCCTGTTGATCGGGACCACCAACTAGCGCACCCATCAAGAGATTACGAGTAGCGGCAGGTTCAGACATGTTATTAAGCCAGCTACCATGAGCAGTACGATGATGGGGATTTTGTGGCGAATTCTGACCAAAACCAATTTGATAGCTACGTTTGGCAGGATTTTCTCCCAGGATGTAGTTAATTTGGCTAACGCCGAAATCAAAGTAGCGCTGTGCTTTTTGCACCTCGCCCTGAGACTTGAGCCAATCGCTATAGATAAAGGCGACAAAACTGGTATTAGCACTCAACGGCAAAGAAGCCCATTTAACCAAGAAAGCTAGCCCCCCAGGACTATAGGTAATTCTTCGTCCTTGATAACCGATTGTCCAGTAATCAAGCCAGGCTTCGGCACGCTTTTGGTACTCTAATTTTCCTGTAGCCTGAGCCAGCAAAACATAAGCACCATAAGATTTATCATCAAACTGATAGGTATAGTCGTAGGGTTTGCTCATGTTGAGATATTCCGCTTCAGCCTTAGCTAAATACGCGCCCGAATTATCTCCCTGAGCCTGTTTTGCCTTGTGTAGCCAGATTGCGCCCCAGACTAGTTCATCCTGATAGCCATTATTGGATGTATAGAAAGGGTTTGCTGCCGATAGACAATCAGAATACTTACCTCGATAGCGATCGGCAAAATCATAGAGTCGTTCGGCTTTTTGCACTAGCAAGTCGGCATATTCAACCTCACCACTGTTCCGAAATAGGATTGAGCTAGAAGCCAGCGCCGCCGCAGTCTCTCCTGCCAAATCCGATCCAGGACAGCTAGTATCAATTTTGTAGGCTGGTCGTTCCATCTCATGATGTACTACCTCTAAAGATCCCCACCATTTATGATCTAACTTGCCGTTTCCTACCTGTCCGTAAAGAACATACTCCCCAGGATTATCGTTGGCAAAAGAATTGAGTAAATAGTCTGTTGCCCATCTAATATTCTGCGATAAATGCTCTAGTTGACCCGATGCTTGATAGGCATCGTCATATTCAATTCCCCCCCAGGCTAAATTGACTACACTAAATGCAAGAGGAAAGTTGAACTTGACGTTATCTCCTGCATCAACCCAACCACCACTGAGATCTAAACCGACATCCGAACCATCATTGAGGGTAGAATCACCACGCCAGGGAAAGCGATTCCAGTCTGGTAATTTTCCTGCCTGCTGCGCTTCATAGAATAAAATTGATTTTTGTAATGCCTCGCCGTAACTATAATTTTTCTGGCTCAAGCTGGGAGAAGCCGTAACGATAACCAAGACGCATGCCATCAGCGCCGCCAACATCTGCCTGAGCTTTGGTATCTGGCTCAATTTTTTTAAATCAAATTTAAAATACATAAGCAGTCGGATAAAAATTACCGAAAAATTCTTTTAGCTTACTAGGCTAGCGCAGGATATCTTAAGATTGACGCTCAATCACATCAAGAGTTGATGAAGTAACTGGAATCTAGATAAGCCATAAGCTCTAGGCTATCAGCTATTATGCGAAGCGGTACATGCGGCTATATGCGGAGCGGCTTGCACTTATAGCATTGAGTGTATCCTTTAGGAAAGCCTTTGTCCGAAGGGCGATGCGAAGCATCTGACTTTTGCGGAGCAAAAGCACTGGCACTGTCGTGCCGCTCCTTTAGGAATCCTTTAGGACAGCTTAACCAACGCCTTAAAAACTATTAGGGGTCAAGACTTATTTATATGCAGTCCAAATATCTGCTTCTGAAATGTATTATCGCGATCGCCTGACCGAAACCCGATCAAATCCAAGTGGGCGAACGCCGTTCTCCCCTACCTTTTACTTTTTACCTCTGACCCTGCTAGACAGTCGAACAATCCGCATCCCCCTCAATTACAGATAAACTTTACAATAAGAGATTGCAGCAATTATAGAAGAAATAGCGATGAGCGATTTTGATTACGATCTAATTATTATTGGCGCTGGTGTTGGTGGACATGGGGCGGCACTCCATGCGGTTAAAAGCGGTTTAAAAACAGCAATTATTGAAGCAGGGGACATGGGAGGTACTTGTGTTAACCGTGGCTGTATTCCTTCTAAAGCACTGCTGGCAGCTTCGGGGCGAGTTAGAGAATTTGCTGATTCCCATCACTTACAGGACATGGGTATCCAATTAGGGGGTGTCCAGTTTGATCGTAGTGCGATCGCCGATCATGCCACTAATTTAGTGAATAAAATTCAAGGAGATTTAACCAACAGCCTCAAGCGTCTCAAGGTAGATATTATTAGGGGTTGGGGTGAAGTAGCGGGAACCCAAAAGGTTAAAGTCAAGGGAGATGAAGGGAGCAAAACTTATACTGCCAAAGAGATTATGCTCTGTCCTGGTTCAGTTCCTTTTGTTCCCAGAGGCATTGAAATTGACGGCAAAACTGTCTTTACTAGCGACAATGCGGTTAAATTAGAATCCTTGCCCGACTGGGTGGCGATCATTGGCAGCGGCTACATCGGTTTGGAATTCTCCGATGTCTATACAGCTTTGGGTTGTGAAGTCACTATGATTGAAGCCTTAGATACTCTAATGCCTGGCTTCGATCCCGATATTGCCAAAATTGCCAAGAAAGTTCTCCTCGACAAGCGCGATATTGAAACCTACAAGGGGGTATTCGCTACTAAAATCACTCCTGGCACCCCTGTAGCCATCGAACTAACCGACGCTAAAACCAAAGAAGTAGTTGAAGTCTTAGAAGTGGATGCCTGTCTGGTAGCGACTGGACGTATCCCCGCCACCAAGAAGCTAGGTCTAGAAACTCTAGCAATTGAAGTAGACAAGCGCGGCTTTATTCCCGTCAACGACAAAATGCAGGTCTTACGGGACGGTAAACCCGTACCTCACCTCTGGGCAGTGGGAGATGCTACAGGTAAAATGATGCTGGCTCATGCTGCATCGGGACAGGGCGTAATTGCGATCGAAAATATGTGTGGCGAGGACAAGGAAATTGACTACCGCTGTATTCCTGCGGCTGCCTTTACCCACCCTGAGATTAGCTATGTTGGTCTAACTGAAGCCCAAGCCAAAGAATTGGGCGAGAAAGAAGGATACAAAGTAGCGACGGTTAAATCTTTCTACAAGGGCAACTCCAAAGCCTTAGCCGAAGGAGAAACCGAAGGTATTGCGAAAATTATCTATCGCCAGGATACGGGAGAACTACTAGGGGTACATATAATTGGAATTCATGCTTCTGACCTGATCCAAGAAGCGGCAAATGCGATCGCTCAACGGGAATCGGTTCAGAATCTTTCTTTTAATATTCATACCCACCCTACTCTGTCTGAAGTGCTGGACGAGGCATACAAGCGCGCTCAAGTAGCAGCAGTATAGGATTTTTGGGGTAATTAGTTTTACCCCTAAGTATTGTTGTTAATCTCAAAAAGCAATACCAAGAAAAGCTTTCTTCTCTACTCAAATTAAGCTTGCCAAACTTGCTGCACTTTCGTCCAGACGGTGGCTACGGTTTGCTTGACCTCATTTTGAAAACTCCATCTTTGGAACGCTTGTTCGTATGCCTCGCCGCTGGTTTGATATGCTTTCCAACCGTTTAGGGCAACTCCTAAGCCCCAGAATAGCAGGATATATAAAGACCAGGATAGCGTACCCGCTAGAACGAAATTGAAAGAAACCAAGAAAGTGTTGACAATGGCAAACTTAGTGAGCTTGTGCTGAAATTTTTGGCGACGTACTAAGTTGAATTTATGGCGTAAACGATCGCCCTCTTTTTGGACAAGCCAACCTTTCTCTGCCGCCTGGATCGTACTAGCATCGATATCTAACTCGGCAGCGATTTCCCAAAGCTGTTGACGACCTAGCTCTTCTTCTGTGTGGTGATTGGCGATCGCAATTTGTAAAATTTCTTGGATGTCTTCTTGACTATAGGTGTCGGGATAGTTAGGAGTTATATCTGGCATAGTATTTCAACAGCTCTCTACTTCTATTATGCCTAAGATAGGTTTTGTCGCTACCGTAAACTTTAGTGCGGTTTTTACTGCACGCCAGAGGGATGTGCTACGCTTTACTGTTCGTTACAATTTGAGTAATAAAAAACAAAAAAGTATCAACAATTCCCTTATAAGAACAGCGGAATATTATCTCGTCAGCAAGACAGGAGCAAGCCATGAACGGCAACATTCGGTTCGGTAATTTATTCGGTATCCCCTTTTTTATTAACCCCTCTTGGTTTTTTGTCCTAGCCTTAGTCACCTGGACTTATGGCAACGGACTGACTGAGTTTCCTTCTCTTTCAGGGGCAATGCCATGGTTGCTCGGCTTAGTTACTGCTCTGCTGCTTTTTTCCTCTGTCTTGGCACACGAACTAGGGCATAGCTTTGTGGCTATCTCTCAGGGCATTCCTGTCAAGTCAATTACCCTGTTTATCTTTGGTGGTTTGGCTACTTTAGAAAAAGAGTCGGAAACTCCCCTACAGGCATTCTCCGTGGCGATCGCAGGACCTTTGGTTAGCTTACTGCTCTATGGCTTGTTTACCTTGGTAGTAAGCACAACGCCGTTAAGTTTGCCCCTCCAGGCAATAATTGGTTTACTGGCATACATTAACTTGGTCTTAGCCGCATTTAATATGATTCCTGGACTACCCCTTGATGGTGGTAACGTTCTTAAGGCAATTGTCTGGAAGATTACAGGCAACCCCAATAAAGGCGTAATCATTGCGGGTAGAGTTGGTCAGGTAATCGGCTGGATTGCGATTTCTCTCGGCATTCTTTCCTTCTTCAACATTGGTTTCGGTAGTATCTGGACACTATTAATCGGTACTTTCCTACTTCAGAATGCTGGTTTTGCGGCTCAGTCAGCCACCGTCCAGGACAAGTTGAGTCAATATACGGCTGAAGATGCGGTGATTGCTGATAGTCCTATAGTTAGAGATAACCTTTCGATCCGAGAGTTTGTCAACAACTATGTAATCGGTAAAGAACGCTGGAAAAAGTTCTTGGTAGTAGACGAAAATCGCCAGCTACTCGGTTCTATCACCACGGAAGATCTTAAGCAAATTCATACTTCAGAATGGAACGATGTTTATTTAACCAAATTAGTTCAACCTGTTCCTGAAGCTGATACAATCGCGGCGCAGACATCTCTACTCGATGCGGCAAAACTATTTGAAACTAAGGGCAATCAAGAATTAGTTGTAGTTAACGACTTGGGCATGGTTCTTGGATTATTAGAAAAAGCTTCGATCATCAAATTAATGGCAAAAGAAGAAGATATCCAAGACAAAGCGGCGGTCGAGTCGGCACAAGAGGAAGAAAAAGCGATCGTCAATTAGAATCAGCAGAGAGCCGAGAACTCGGAGCAAAATGGATTACCTTTTGGTTTGGGCAACTGTTGCAAGCCGAAGATGGTTTTTTTATTGTTTTGCCAGGGGCATAATTGCTATATATTCGATTAAGTAGATACAGTGTCGATCGCAATACCTAAATTACATGCAGTCTTATTCTCTAATTGCTCCCGCGAAGATTAACCTTTATTTAGACGTAATTGGCGATCGCCCTGACGGTTTTCACGAGCTGATCATGATCATGCAAAGCGTTGCCCTGGCAGATCGGATTGAGCTTCAGCCCAGCGATACTCAGAATATCTATATCTACTGCGACCATCCCCAAGTGCCAACGGATCGAACCAACTTGGCATATCGTGCCGCAGAGTTGATGTGCAGCGTCTTTCCTGAGATGTACGCCAACTACGGTGGAGTAAGCATTCGTATTGAGAAAAACATTCCTGTGGCGGCGGGTTTGGCTGGAGGTTCGGGCAATGCGGCAGCGGTGTTGGTAGGAATTAATCTGCTTTGGAAACTGGGCTTGACACAGCCAGAATTACAAGATTTGGCGGCGCAACTAGGCTCGGATATTCCTTTCTGTATCTCTGGCGGAACAGCGATCGCCACAGGTAGAGGGGAGAAATTGGATGAACTCCAGCCGTTGAAAGATATATGGGTCGTATTGGCTAAATACGATGATATCAGCGTCTCTACTCCCTGGGCATACCAAACCTATCGCCAAGGCTACAGCGATACCTATATTTCCGATACAGCAGGTGTCCAATCTCGCACCACAGAAATTAGCTCGGGAGCTTTAGTCAGCGCGATCGCTCATCAAGATATTGCAGAAATTGGTAACTCAATGCATAACGATCTAGAAAAGGTCGTTTTACCCGAATATCCCCAGGTAGCATCACTAAAGGCAGCTTTTGCCGCCCAAGATGTCTTAGGAACGATGATGTCGGGTTCGGGTCCCACTGTGTTTGCTTTATGTGCTTCAGAAGGACAGGCGATCGCGGTTGAGCAAGCGGTTAAAGCTCAAATTGCCGACCCACAGCTCAAGTTTTGGGTAACTAAATTAGCTACTAGCGGAGTTCAAGTAAAACCCTGATACGTAGCGATCACGATCATTTATAGATCGAAAGATATTGATTAGCATTTATATATCAGTTACATCTTAACGACGTTAGCAATTCAACAACTAACGCCGAGATGTTACATCTCTCACTCTCTCTGCGTCTTTGTGTCTTATCGAAGTGTTCTCTTTAGGGTTGCGCGAAACAAAATCCTTCTAAATCGGAAAACGCTTCATCATGCTATTAGCTTCCCTTGCATTATTAGATAGAGTCTGGGAAATATCAGGAATTTGCGGAATTTGCGACAGCACGTCCACAGTACGGCGCAGCATTCTCACAATATCTCCTTCTGCCAGACTGACACTATCGCATAGATCCTGCCAGTCCATACCTAATGCCCACTGTTCACATAGCCCGACTAGTCCATATTCGCGCCATACGGGTAAGCCGACTCCATGACGGCGCTGTACCTGAAAGAGGCGAGTTCTAATTTCCCTGATCGTCGAGCGGCTGTGGGAAGATTTTTTGACTCCCAATACTTCTAACACTTCGGGTGGTGGGGGGAAATCGCACCAAACATCGGCACGGGGGGTTTCGGTAATGAGAGCGCAAACGGTAGCCGCTAGGTGATGGGGTTCAAGATGTTCTAATTCTCCTGAGACAAAGATCAATGCCAGCCAAAGTTCATTATCGCCACGAATCGTCGCGGCTGCTTGACCAAGAAAGCTAGGACTATATTCTTGTAGTGCCTCAAATTCCTGCAGGACGGCGATCAGGTTGAGAAACTCTTCCCAGTAATAAGACTGGTTTGACTTTTGTTTCTGATATTTGATTTGGGTTTTATTGAGTTTTTCCCGCAGTTGCAGGCGCTTTTGGTGTTTTTTGAGCAGTTTATTCGGATTTTCTACCTGCTGAATTGGATGGCGATCAATCTCTTGCTGTACCCGATCAAGTTTTTGCTGCTGTTCGCTTACTTCGGGGGCGGCAGGAAGGGGAACAATGCGATCGCTAATTTGGTTGACGGCGATCGCGGTAAAATCATCTCCTTTGCGCCATTTGCCCAGCTTAATGTTATCTAAGGGAGGTAGAGGAATTTCGCTAATTTCTTCACTAGCGATCGTTCCCTCGTTGATTTCACTCACGTCGGCATTCGCGGCAATATACCAATAGTTATCTGCTCCCAGACAGAGTAGGTTGGGCGCTCTACCCGAACCAGGGATTTTATCTACCAGCACTGCGGCTAAAGGAGAATTGAGCCGAATGTGCTTGCCCTTTAAGCCAATGATTCTACCAGGCTCAATTTGGGGAATTAAGGGCTTAATCTGATTTTTACGGTTGACCTCTGCCTGCTGCTGAAGGATTCCCAGTAAACGCTGCTCTTCTCTGGCTCTTTCTCTGAGTTTTTGGTAGCCAGCCAGTTTTCCTGGAGGAACGGCAGCCAGGGATATATCCAGTTTAGCTAGTTCCGTTGTAATTTCGGCGATCGCCGTTTGTTCGGGAGCCAGTCTTTTCTGAGAAAGATATTCGGCAAAACTACGCTCAAGGAGTTCCTTTACTTCAGGCAGGCTGTATTTTTGCAACAGGTTTAGCACCATGCCATAGGAGGGAGTAAACCAGCTTCGAAGGGGTTCGGCAGTGGAGGTAGCTAAGAATGCCGCCTCTTTTGCCCCTTCAAAGGGTGTCTGAATCGTTACTACATGACCGACTTTATCTTTGCCCCTTCTACCAGCCCGCCCTGATATTTGCAGAAACTCGGAGGGACTGAGCATACTGTGCCCGCCATCGGTGCGCTTAGAAAGTGCCGACATGACGGTAGTTCGCGCTGGCATGTTGATTCCTGCTGCTAGAGTGGCAGTCGCAAAAACGATCTTCACCAGCCCCATTTCAAACAGTCTTTCGACGAGTTCTTTCCAGGCAGGAAGTAGCCCCGCATGGTGGGAGGCAATGCCCCGCATCAATGGTTCAATTTGGTCGATGCGAGCAATGCGGGAGTTTTCACAGAGAAACTGCCAGAGGAGATATTTTTGATTGGGATCTGCCGTCAGGTATTGAGCTAGCTTTGTTTCTGCCTGTTCGTTATTGGCAAGATAGTCCCGCAGTAGTTCGGTTAGTTCGGGGTTACTCTGACCAAAGTGCGCTAATAAAGCTGCCTGTAAGTCGTTATTATTAGTCAGGAAGAAATAAAGCAGAATACTCTCAATCTGCTGTCCTTCTGCGGCAGTCACCAAAGCCAAATTGTCGATCATGTCCACCGCCTTATCGCAACCACGACGGCTAAAGATAATGTAGATCGCGGGAAGCATATCTTTCTTCTGTAGCTGCTGCACCACCTGATAGATTTTGGGACAGTCTTTGACCTTAAGGCGTTTGGGCTTTTGTCCCTTACGGGGCGCAGAAGATTTAAGCTTGGGGCTGATCTCGGTTTCTGTTTGGTTTAATAGACGATGAATGCCACGGCGATCGCAAAAGTAATAGCGTAGAGGTACAGGACGAAAATTGGAGTTAATCAGCTCGCACTCATAGCGCTCGGGGTTGCTAGGACTGGAATTACGCACCTTGGTAATCCAGTCGGTCAATTCTTGAGGATTGCCGATCGTTGCTGACAAAGCGACTAGCTGAATCTGGGGCGGGCAGTAAATTATCGATTCTTCCCACACCGTCCCGCGAAAGCGGTTACTAATATAGTGGCACTCGTCTAGCACTACCGCTTCTACATCTGCCATGGATGTTCCTACTTGCCCAATCGGAGTCTCATAGAGCATATTGCGGAAGATTTCCGTCGTCATGATCACGACGCTGGCATTAGGATTGACGATGGTGTCTCCCGTCAACAGACCGATTTTAGTGGCATCTCCTTGACCAAACTGTTCTTGAAAGTCACGAAACTTTTGGTTGGATAAAGCCTTAAGGGGGGTGGTATAAAATACGCGCTTACCGTGGCTGAGGGCGCGATAGATAGCATACTCGCCGATTAGAGTTTTTCCCGAACCTGTAGGAGCGCAGATGACTACAGATTTTCCTGCTGCTAAGGCAGCGATCGCCTTATTCTGGAATTCGTCTAGCTGAAAGGGAAATAATTCTTGCGGATTTAACTCAGAATTAGAAGCGATTAGATTCACAAGTGGTTCTATATGGTCGGACTCTGGGTCACTATACTAAATTGATACTCTATATTGTGACATTTTTACCAGATTTATGATTCAAACAAAAATAGCTGCTGCCAAAAAACGCTCGCTTCTGGCGATCTGCCTTTCTAATTCGACGAGATTGCCCCACAGAATTAAGAACCAGCGATATCTCTAATCAACAAAACTTTTGAGCTGATATACCCCAAGAGGTTTTGACGATCTTCTGAAGTTAGAGTCGAAGATTGATCGATTTCTCTCATGATCCGCTGAATCAAATCGCGATCATCAAGCTGCGTCAGCATCTGCTTGTTAATAGCTGAGACAGAAGACCAGACTGCATGAATAATTCTTGATTCTATATTGGTATTTCTCATAATTCCGCATTTTAGCCTGATGATTATTGGCAATAAAGTAAATTCCAATACAATAAGACGCTAACACAAATATAAAGAAAACCTTAAAAAAGTAAAAATTATCAACATAACTTAAAGCGGTCACTAATTAAATGTCAGTTGTCTCATCTAGCAGATTAATTAAGGCAATTTCCTTGACCAAGACCAGCCTGATTAGGCAAAAACAATCCTACCATACCAGCTTGTTTTCCAGTGTCAGAAAGCAAATAAGGCATACTAGGACTTGCAACAGATAGAGTTGAGAATTGAGATTTTGATCGAAAATGATTAACGTAGAAAACAGCTTACCAACCAGAATAAGCAGAAAGTAACGGCAGAGGCAAACTGATTATTATCCAAAACAGTTACTCCCCCCTGACCAAACAGAAGATTTGCCAAACCCGTACCCAAGGCAATCCCCACAAACAAAGCAATAAAGCTGATCAAAAAGGCACGACCCGATCGCCCTTCTTTACGATTGAGAAAGTAAATATTGGCGATAAACCCCAGCGCCATCAATAAGGGCAGAATTGAAGCCGCCTGATTTTGCGAAAATACAGCGATCGCCGAAAGGGTCAAGAAAATGCCCGAAGGCCAGAAAATATCGGCTTGAGAAGGTGTATCGACTAGCTCCTGTAGCCAAACCGCAGACTTCTCGTTGACAATCTGCGGTACTTTTAACGTTTTTTCAACATTGCGATCGGGAAAACGAATTTTTTCAGGGACTTTAATTTTGCCTTCTTGACGCAATCGTAAGCGATCCATAATGATTGAGTCATAAGCGATTTCGACCTCTTCTAGCACGGTACTATCATTACCATGTTGTTCATAAAGCCTTTTTTTGGCGGCCTGAATTTCTTCAAAAGAAGAATTTTCCGTGACCCCAAGTTGTTCGTAGGGATTTCGTTCGCTCATTGCTTAACCTGCTCAATAATACCTATTCTAAATTTTTTTGCCCTGCTAGAGGATTTTTTTAATAAACTTCCCAGAAACCGAATGCTGGTCCGATAAACCTAACGGTGAACCAAACGGCAATCATAACGCCGATGCCAATCCAAGCTCCCTTGCTGGTTATTTTCATAAACTTTGCCGACTGAGCCTTAGTGATCGGCAGCCATGGCAGTATCCTCTCAGACTCCTGACCATATTCTGTTCCCAATGCTGCTTTACGGCGTTTAGATTCTCCCATAATGTTAATTGTTAAGGGTCAATAAGTAAGTATATGAGTAGATCATAGCGTTTTCTGGTCACAGATTTTACGCTCCTTGCTTCCCCATTAATACAGTGGGGCAACTCAGCCATACTTTTAGCTTTGCGGAATTCAACTAGACATGATTTTTGCTATTGCTGGATGAAACTTTAGTGCAACATTAGCTCAGAATTGTAATGTTGCCTTTGACTATTGAGCAAATAGTAAACTAACTTTATCTCGTTACTTCTTTAATGATAATGAATTCTTCCCAAGTTGTTTTCTGTGATTTTGATGGCACGATTACCACCCAGGATACTTTTGTTAGCGTCTTAGAAAAGTTTGCGCCTCATACCGCCGCTCAACTTTTACCCGCTATTTTTCGCCGTGAAATCACGCTCAAAGACGGGATTAGCCAGACTTTGGGAGCCATTCCCGCGCATCACTATCCTGCCATGATTGAGTTTATTGCGGTGCAGCCAGTGCGCCCTGGATTAAAAGAATTTATAGATTTTCTTAATAATGCGGCGGTTCCCTTTGTCGTTATTTCTGGCGGATTGACCTCAATGGTACAAGCAGTATTAGAGCATCAGCAGTTGCTAGCGGGAGTTGAAGCAATTTATGCGGGGGAAGTGAAGACAACGGGCGAGTTTTTACTGCCTTTTTCGGCAATTTCTAGCGATACCGAGTTTGTTGCTAAAGCGATCGCCATGGAAAAATATCCCGCCTCAGAAAAAATCGCCATCGGCGATTCCGTAACAGACATTAATATGTCTCTGGCAGCCGATCTGGTTTTTGCGCGCGATCGCCTCCAACAATATTTAGATGAAGAGAACAAATCTTATCTTCCCTGGGATGATTTTCATGACATTCGTGATTATCTAGCTAGCAGCTGGTCTAGCAATTAAGCTATTTGTAAGGTAAAAGATCATAGTTATGATACTTGTATTTACCAGCTATTTCCAGTAATCTGGTTAATTTGTAGATTAAAGGCTAGTCTGCAAATTTTGCGCGAGGGGTCGTTTGTCCCGCACGGTATGTCAGTTCAGATACACAGCTTTTGGCTCGGCATCCATCAACAGCAAAATTCAAGTATTACATTGATAATTAACTTTAAGCCGAATCCTCACTAGAGCATCTGGTCAAGACGGGCTGGGGAAATAAACTATTAAGTATTAAGCGCGATCTAGCAGTAACCATGGTGAAATATTATGACTAAATTTGTATTTATTACTGGTGGGGTAGTCTCAAGTATTGGTAAGGGAATCGTCGCCGCAAGTTTGGGACGGTTGCTAAAGTCACGAGACTATTCTGTCTCGATTCTCAAGCTCGATCCCTATATCAATGTCGATCCAGGAACCATGAGTCCCTATCAGCATGGGGAAGTTTTTGTCACCGACGACGGGGCGGAAACTGATCTAGATCTGGGTCACTATGAGCGGTTTACTGATACCTCGATGTCTCGCCTCAATAGCGTTACTACGGGTTCGATCTATCAGTCAGTGATCAATAAAGAGCGTCGGGGAGATTATGAAGGAGGTACAGTCCAGGTAATTCCTCATATCACCAACGAGATCAAAGAAAGAATTCATCGGGTTGCTAAAAATACTGGTTCAGACGTGGTGCTGACGGAAATTGGCGGCACAGTGGGCGATATTGAATCTCTCCCCTTTATGGAAGCGATTCGCCAGTTTCGCAAAGACGTGGGTAGGAGCAACGTAGTTTATATGCACGTCACCCTAATTCCCTGGATTCCCGCGGCGGGAGAAATGAAAACTAAACCAACTCAGCATTCGGTAAAAGAATTGCGCTCGATTGGGATTCAGCCCGATGTCTTAGTCTGCCGTAGCGATCGCCCTTTATTTCCTGGGATCAAGGAAAAAATCGCTGAATTTTGCGACGTAGAGGTTAATTCGGTCGTTACATCCCTCGATGCCAGCACGATTTATGAAGTGCCTCTGATCTTAGAACAGGAAGGATTAGCCCAGCGAACCTTAGAACTATTGCAGCTCGAACAGCGGCAGCCAGATCTAAAAGATTGGCGCAATTTGGTCGTCAAAATGAACTCTCCTCGCCCTAAAATTGAGGTGGCGATCGTTGGTAAATATATCCAGCTTAGTGATGCTTACCTCTCGGTAGTAGAAGCTTTGGGACACGCTGCGATCGAGGCTGACTGTGAAGTAAATCTGCGCTGGGTGAGTGCGGAGGATATTGAAGCCCAGGGTGCCGCAAAATATCTGCATGATGTAGGCGGCGTGATTGTCCCTGGTGGCTTTGGTATACGGGGGGTAGATGGTAAAGTAGCGGCGATCGAATATGCCCGTTCGAGCAGTTTGCCCTTTTTGGGCTTGTGTCTGGGTATGCAGTGCTGTGCGATCGAGTGGGCGCGCAATGTCGCTCAACTAAAAGATGCCAATAGTGCTGAATTTGATCCCGAAACCGCTAATCCCGTGATTAATATTTTGCCCGAACAGCAGGACGTAATTGACCTGGGTGGCACAATGCGTTTGGGGACTTATCCCTGTCGCCTCAAGCCTGACACTCTGGCTCATTCTCTCTACCAGAATGAGGTGATTTACGAACGCCATCGTCATCGCTACGAGTTTAATAATGCCTATCGTAGCCTCTTACTAGAAACTGACTATGAGATTAGCGGAACTTCTCCCGATGGGCGCTTGGTTGAGATTATCGAAATGCCCGATCATCCCTACTTTATTGCCACCCAGTTCCATCCCGAGTTTCGTTCTCGTCCGAATAATTCCCACCCCCTATTTTTGGGATTAGTTAAAGCCGCTTTGAAAAAAAATAACTTGGCTTTAGAATCTCAAATGCCTGAGCCTTCTTCTGTTAGCCAGTAGTTAGTAGCCAGTAGGTAGTAGGTGAAGGGTAGTAGGTGAGAGGTAAATTGAGCAACGATGGCGAAGACGGCAAAACAAGCAGATAAAAAGCTCACTGAGGAGCAGCAAGAGGCTTTAGAGAAGTTAAAGTCATTTTTACGCAGCGATCGCCATTTTTTCCGTCTGAGCGGTTATGCAGGGACGGGCAAAAGTTTTTTGATCTGCCATTTAATTGAATGGCTAGACGACTGCGGTTTTGAATTTGCGATCGCCGCACCTACTAATAAAGCCGCCAAAAGCTTAATGCAGGTGGGGTCTTCTGTGGGGATCAATATTGACGTTAAAACCGTAGCTCAACTGTTGGGTCAGCAGCCCGAACTCAATGAAGAGACGGGAGAAGAAGAATTTACCTCCTCTGGTAATGCTGAATTTGATGATTACGACGTGATGATCGTAGATGAGTTTTCTATGATTAACCGCAGTAATTTTGAAGAAATTGTGCAGGCGATCGCCAGTACTATAGATACCAAGGTGATCTTTGTGGGGGATGAGGCGCAACTTCCTCCCGTTAAGGAAAAACAACCCATGGTCGCAATTTCTGAGGCGATCGAAGATACTGCTGTTTTAGATCAGGTAGTGCGCTACGAGGGAGAAATAGCCGTAGTTGCCGAGCAGATTCGCAGCCAAGAGCAGTTTACTCGCAGAATGTATCCTTTCCAAACTAGTGAAGATCGCACGATTGTCTGTCAACCGCGCCAAGAGTGGTTAGAAACGGTAACGGAGTATTTCCAGGCTGATGAGCGCCAGACCAACCCCGATTTTGCTCGACTGCTGGTGTGGCGTAATAAAACGGCAGGGAATGCTAATCGGTATGTGCGATCGCGTTTATGGGGCAAGGATGCGCCGATATTTGTCCCAGGGGATCGACTAATCGCTAGAAAACCCCTCTTTCGGATTCGTCCAGGGCAAAGGGGCAAAAATAAGTGGGGTGTATTGATTAATAACTCCGAGGAATGTTCGGTAATCGACCAGCCGACAATCAAGCAGCTATCTTTCGATAAGGTTGCTTATCAATATCGTTCTGTCCCCGTCAAGACTGATGCAGGGTTTGAGGTCAATTTGTCGGTGTTGACCGAACAGGGAGAGAGATTACGGGACGAAATGATCCAAGATTACGTTGCTAAAAAACAGTGGAACAAATATTTCGATCTATCGAGAACGTTTGATGATGTTACCTATGCTTATAGTCTAACGGTACATAAGGCACAGGGTTCGAGTATCGATTATGTTTTTCTCGATACAGAAGATATGCAGGGCTGTCCCGATCTGCAAAAGATGCTCTATACGGCTTTGACTCGGGCTAAACGTCGGGTTTATATTCCGCGCTAATCAGAATTCAATCCAGCAGCGATCAATCTAGCTAAAATAACCTTGAGGTCACTCAATATCTAGCAAAGCCATGAATACAATAGCCGTTAAAGCGATCGCCCAGCAGGGAAATACGACTACCGAAGAGGCACTACGAATCTTTGATGAACTAGACCCTGTAGATCTCAATTTTATGTTGGGTCGATGGCAGGGATCGGGATTTCCGACAAATCACCAGATGGATGGCTTACTAGAAGCGATGAACTGGTATGGTAAGGAATTTATCTCTCCCGAAGCAGTCCATCCTCTGCTATTTTCTGATGGCAACAGCATTTTTAAGGTAGATCCCAACCCTACTGCCATGAATTTGGGACTCGGTATCTCAATTCCTAAAAATGAGTCGATGAAGCCTATTTATGGGGCAATGAGTAAGCTACTCCAAACGGAAGACAGTAAAGCTCGATTGCGAATGATGGAATATCGCGGCAAAGTTAGCGCCACGATGATTTATGATTACTTGCCCATCAATGATGCATTTAGAAAGGTAGACGACAATACCGTATTCGGACTGATGGATTTTAAAGGAATGCCCCAACCGTTCTTTTTCGTTTTAGACAGAGAAACGGTTAATGGTTGATGGTTGATGGTTAATTGGTCGCACTTCAACGTTGGTAAATGCGTAATGTTATTTCTTTATCTATTTAGAGATAATATGCAAAAGCTAAAAGCTAAGAAGAATAACCTATCGTGCGACATTACTTAATGACCAACACCGTAAGTCAACCAATGCGAGAGCCTCGATAGCGCATTTGGCTTTTCATCTCGTTAAACTTAGCAAACTGAGGAATGTCTCCCTCATGTCCAATGACAATCACCGTATCCCCTGGCTTGAGAACGATACTGCGATCGGGATTTTTGATTACGGTTTGGTCTTGGCGGCGCAGCGCCACAATGATAAAAGTCCCCTTGCCTTTAACTTCCAGTTGACCAATAGTTTTATTGACTAGTACAGTGCCTTGCTTAACTCTTAGTTCATCAATCTGGACGTTGATTTGACTGAGCAACTCCCCCAGATAATGGCGATCGCTCTGGCTCTTCAAAAAATCGGCGGCTGTAGGACGAGTGATGAGATTTGCCATTCGCATACCGCTAATAATAGCTGGCAATACGACCCGATCTGCCCCCGCTAGCTTGAGTTTTTTCTCTGTTGTGGGTAATTCTCCCCGCGCCAAGATAATCAGTTGAGCATTCAAACCACGGGCGGTTAAAGTAATAAACACATTCGCCGCGTCGTCAGGCAAGACAGTAGCTAAGACCCTAGCTTTTTCGATGCCCACAGAGATTAAGATATTCTCATCGGTAGCATTCCCTTCTTGGGCTAAATATCCCATCGACTCTGCTTTGGCAACGCGATCGCTTTCTCGCTCAATAACAATAAAATCTTGACAATCTTGCTGTAGCTGTTGGGCTAAAATTTGACCCATACGCCCAAAACCACAGATTATGGCGTGATTTTCGAGGCTTTCTATATCTTTACTTTTGCGTTGACTGTCTAAAGCCCGATTGATTTCTCCCCCTGCAACCATTTGTACAAAACCTCCCACGATATATACTGCTGATGTAGTGCCAGCTAAAATTACCAGCATGGTAAAAATCTTTTCGGCTGGGGTTTCTAGTGGTTTTACTTCTCCATAGCCCACACCAAAGATAGTGATGACTACCATGTAAATGGAATCTAATAGTGTCCAACCAAAAAACAAATAGCCAATCACTGCTATTACCAGGGTCAAAACAAAAATGATTGTCCCTGTAAGAATGCGTTTAAATGATTCCTGCATCTGGGTAGCTAGATCGAAGACGAATTAGAAACTGGACTCTAGTTAATCTAATCTCACTCTGGGAAACAAATTATGTATTGAATGGTACGATTTGCCCTCTGTTCGGGCTTACTTTAATTTTGATGGTTCTAGAATTTGCCAATTACGTTGGTTAAACTAAAATTACTTGATAAGGGCTGGTATAAAGTTCTGATTCTAACTTCCTAACACTTCACTCCCCATTCTTCAATTAACGATGCTCGACTCTAAAATTCCTTCTGGTAAACTGCAAGACAAATGGGACTACTATAAAGACCACTGCAAGTTAGTTAGCCCAGCCAACAAAAAGAAGCACGATATTTTGGTGGTAGGGACTGGATTGGCAGGAGCATCGGCAGCGGCTACCCTGGCGGAGTTGGGCTATAACGTCAAGAGCTTTTGTATTCAAGATTCGCCCCGTCGCGCCCATAGTATTGCGGCTCAGGGTGGGATTAACGGTGCGAAGAATTACCCCAATGATGGGGATACGGTTTGGCGGCTATTTTACGACACGATCAAGGGGGGAGACTATCGCTCTCGCGAAGCTAACGTGCATCGTCTGGCACAGATTAGCAATCAGATTATCGATCAGTGTGTGGCACAGGGTGTACCCTTTGCACGGGAATACGGTGGATTACTCGCCAATCGTTCTTTTGGGGGAGCGCAGGTATCGCGTACTTTTTATGCAAAAGGTCAAACAGGACAGCAGCTACTCTTAGGAGCCTATAGCTCTATGTCGCGCCAAATTGCTGAGGGTAAGATTACCATGTTCTCTCGGCGGGAAATGCTGGACTTAGTTTTAGTTGACGGCAAGGCCAGAGGAATTATTGTTCGCAATCTGATTACGGGGGAAATCGAACGTTATGCGGGGGATGCTGTATTGCTCTGCACAGGCGGCTACAGCAATGTCTTTTATCTTTCGACCAATGCCCGCAACTCTAACGTCACTGCTGCCTGGCGCTGCTACAAACGGGGGGCTTTATTCGCCAATCCTTGCTATACCCAGATCCACCCCACCTGTATCCCTGTATCGGGTTCATATCAGTCTAAGCTGACCTTGATGAGTGAAGGCTTACGGAATGATGGACGGGTATGGGTACCCAAAAAACCAGGGGATAAGCGATCGCCCAATCAAATTCCTGAAGCAGAAAGGGATTATTATTTAGAAACTAGGTATCCCAGCTTTGGTAATCTTGTTCCCCGCGATGTGGCTTCGCGCAATGCCAAGCAGGTAACAGATGAAGGACGGGGCGTAGGGGAAACTGGACTGGCGGTATATCTCGATTTTCGCGATGCGATCGCCAATTTAGGCAAAGAATTAATCGCCGAACGCTACGGTAATCTGTTCGATATGTATCAGCGCATCACAGGAGAAGATCCCTACACTGTGCCGATGCGAATCTATCCTGCGGTTCACTATATTATGGGCGGTTTGTGGGTAGACTATAACCTGATGAGTACGATTCCTGGCTTGCACGTATTGGGCGAGGCGAACTTTTCTGATCATGGTGCCAATCGCCTGGGGGCTAGTGCCTTGATGCAGGGACTATCGGACGGTTATTTTGTGATTCCCTACACTCTAGGGAACTATATTGCCACTAACGATTTACCTCCTGTAGAAATAAACCATCCTGCCTTTGAAGAAGCCGAGGCGACGGTAAATACTAAGGTCAATAAACTAGTAAATATCAACGGCAACAAGACAGCGACAGAGTTTCATCGTCAGCTAGGTAAGATTCTCTGGGATCGCGTGGGCATGTCGCGCGATCGCTCTGGCTTAGAAACGGCGATCGCCGAAATTACCGAATTACGTCAGGAATTCTGGTCAAACGTGACAATTCCTGGAGATAAACACACTTTCAACAAACATCTCGAATTTGCTGGAAGAGTCGCTGATTTCCTCGAACTAGGCGAATTGATGGCGCGGGATGCTTTAGACAGAGAAGAATCCTGTGGCGCGCATTTTAGAGTTGAGTGTCAAACTCCAGAGGGAGAGGCGCAGCGCAATGATACAGATTATTCCTATGTTGCTGCTTGGCAATATAAAGGAGATGAACAGACTCCTGTTTTACATCAGGAAAAGCTGGAATTTGATAATGTTGAATTAACTCAACGTAGCTATAAGTAATTTGTGTTTGGGGTTAAGGCGATCGTTTTTCCGTAGTTTATGGTGTGAGTGCGATCGCATACAACAAGTTTAATAGTCTGGGTATTAACTAAAGACTTTTTTGATAGATATAGTCTCACCTCGCTTGTATTCTTCTCTTGCCTCGGAAATATCGGCAAGAATTTCAGGCATTTGCAACAGTTCTGCTGTTTCTATTGAAGCCTCTAATTCTTTTTGTTCGATCAAAACAAAGCTCTTGTTGCCCTTAACTATCGTCACACTTTGAGTTTCGGTATTCGCTCGCTGAATTACTTCTTCAAAATTTCGACCTGCATATTCTGCTGTGACTGGATCTGTCATATTTCTACATTACTAAAATTATATAGATCTCCTCTATTTAACTTATGAGAGGAGAATCATAGATATCGCTCTTATCAAAACTAAAATTATTTTTTTCACTGTCTTTAAAATTAATATGCTGTGCTGAACGTATTCATCCATTTCAATGTGTGTTCCAAGCATGATTTTGCCATATCATATTTCTGTATCATATTAGACTTGTCCTGTGGATATTCTGTTGCTTTATCTATGAATTCATGCATTTCTTCTTTACTCAAAAGACAGCATTTTAAAGAAAATGTTAGTAAATTATCTATACCCAAGAAATTTATTTCAAGAGTTTCTAATAATGTTTCTTCTACAACTTTTTGGTAAGAAATACTGTTATTAGATAATTCACGATATATTTCTGGATTAATAACTTTTATTATTGACAAATAAACTTGCATTTGTTGATGATAAAATGGCAAATTATCATTACTCATATTATATAGTAAAGAATAGTTTGTTAAACTACGTTCTATTTCTCTAAGTGATAAATTATAATGGACTACCAACTCTTTATATATTTCTCTAGCAGTTTTTCTTGTTTGATTTACTGCTACAAAATCCATTCTATCTAAGCAGTTCAAGAGATATTCTTCTGCATCGTGTTTATAGTCATCGTTTCTTTTAGGAAGAGATGCCCAAAGATGAACAAATTTTTGTAGATATTTTGATGCCTCAACACCAGAGCCATATTCGCATCTTACCGACTCTTCTATCTGAGTTCGATTCATAACCAATACAAACACAATATTTTCTACAGAATATAGATGTTTGATATTTTCTAGTATTGCTAGCGCAAAAGGAGGTTTACATCGATCCAGCTCGTCAATGATAAAAATTAGCGGTTTGTCATCTCCAATATCAGAAGCGAGATTGTTAAGGGTTCGCTTAAATTCTAATAAATTCTGTTTGTCTTGTTTTGCATTTTCTAATCTTTGGTTAACATAGGAATCTACTAAATCAGAAGCTTCTTTAGAAACGTCTTTAATGGTGTTTGTTTCTTCAAAGATAGTGTCATCAAGAACACCTGCTGTCATAGCTTTAATACCCAATCTCAAGCCAACTCTACCAAATATTTTCAAAGCTGAAATTGTTTTTTCTTTGAAGTGCGATTTTGTTGATTCTTTATCGTCATCAATAATACTATATATTTCCGCAGCAATTGCTAAAAAAGGATCGTCTTGATAATCATTTTCAAATGCATCAAAATATATGCTTGTATACTCTTCTTTAGCCAGCATTCCTCTCCACATTTTGATAAATGTAGTTTTGCCTTCACCCCATGGCGCATCAATTGCTAGTACCAATTCGTCATTGATGTTTTCAATAACGTTGAGAATATTTCTTCCAAACTGCTCTCTTTTAAAAATATCTTTGTCTGAAGAAAAGCCTTCCTTGGGATCGATTTCAAGTGCTGGGACAGTTAATTTCATTTCTGTTAAGAGATATTTTGTGGGACATTTATCAATCCCCATTTTATTTGAAATTTTTCAACTGTCCATTTGCTCCTATAGGAAGTTCGCACCCAACTATTGAACTTGCCTTCAGAACAGCAACCGATTAATGCTGTTATATGCCTCGTCTACTCCCATCCCGTTATAAGATTACTTAAAATAAGAGAGTCGAAATAAAGCGGTAGAAATGAGAAGTAGAACACAAGAGGTTAAAAAACGACAGTTAGACTTAGAACAGTGGCAAAAACTTTATTACCACAATCAACAAAGCTATTTGAGAGCAAGATTGTTAGCAATCAAATTTTTAACCGAAGGCAAGACCAGAACCGAAGTCACACAATTAGTGAATTGTACCTATAAAACTTTAACCAGTTGGATTGATAAATACTTAGAAGGTGGATTGAAAAAATTAACCGAACCAATTAAACATCAGGTTCGACAAAGATTAAGCCCTGCTCAAAAACAACAGTTTAAACAGATGCTTCTACAACAAACGCCAACGGACTATGGTATTGATAGAAATTTGTGGACAGCTAAGATTATGATTCAGGTTATTGAACAAAACTGGGAAGTCAAATTAAAAGATAGTCGTATTTATGAAATAATTGGCGAGCTAAACCTCTCATACCAAAGAGGACATCGAGATTACGCTAACGCAGACAAAACTAAACAAAAACAATTTGTAGAACTATTAAAAAAAACTGCACCATAAAAACCAAGGCGAAAAAATTCTATTTTTCGATGAATTTGCCGTATACGACCGACCGAGCATTTTTTATGGATGGGCAGAGAAAAATACCCGACCAAAAATCAAGAGTAATGAAAAAAGAAAACGCCACAAAGTTAATGGGCTACTGAGTGTAGATGTAATAAGTGGGGAAGAGTATTTGCAATTAAAATCAAAGGCTAAAAGTGAGGACGTTGCTAGCTATTTTGGTAATCTCTGCGATGACTTGTCAGAGAAAGGCTGTCAAAAAGTGACTATTATTCTGGATAATAATTCGACTCACAAAGACAAAATGAAATCTCATTTAAAAACTTTAATGTCTGCCTTGCAAATCAAAGATAAAATTAAAGTCGAGTTTCTTTATACCCCACCTTATTCGCCTAATTTTAATCTGGCTGAATATATTATTCATTTATTAAGACTGCGATTTTTACATCATTTGCCTTTAAATGTAACGATTGAACAAATCAAAGAAAAATTGAGCGATTATTTTTCTTCTCATCAACTTCAGACACCAAAACAGATTGAGAATACGATTCGTCATATCTGTGGTTTAGTTCGGTAATCTTCGGATGGGATGGGAGTA
>JBCBWB010000480.1:0-500 GCA_039817275.1 Cyanobacteria bacterium J06648_1
GCCGTCTTGAGACGATCTAATACTTCGGCAAGTTCGATCGCGCCCAAATCTCCCTCTTTCCGCGTCCGAATACTGAGCGTGTTGGCCTCTACTTCCTTGTCGCCAATCACCGACATCACCGGAATTTTGGCCTTTTCAGAATTGCGAATCATTTTGCCCAGACGCTCACCAGTTTTATCAACGTTTACACGTACGCCCAGCTTCCGCATTTCAATAGCAGCGCTGTCTGCGTATTCAAAGTGGTCGGCAGTAACCGGCAACAGCCTAACCTGTTCGGGCGCGAGCCAGAGTGGAAAATCACCGGCATATTGCTCAATCAAAATGCCAATTAGCCGCTCTAGGGACCGTTCAGGTCGACTACAACCTGCCTGAGCGCTTTGACCTGGAATATGTCGCAGAAGACGGCAGCCGTCAGCGACCGATTATGATTCACCGAGCGCCCTTTGGCTCCCTAGAGCGGCATATTGCTCAATCAAAATGCCAATTAGCCGCTCTAGGGA
>JBCBWB010000048.1:0-30001 GCA_039817275.1 Cyanobacteria bacterium J06648_1
GCGATCCTCGCGATTTTCGCCCAGGTCGGCGGAAAGTTGAACGAGAGGTAGGGACTCGCACTGTACGACGGGATATTGAAGCCAAGCTGACTCTAGGTTTAGATGAAGCCTATCGCGGGGGGAAAAGAAAGATTCGCCTGGAGGATGGCAGATCTTTAGAGGTGGATATGCCAGCGGGGATGGTAAACGGTAGACGAATTCGCCTATCGGGACAGGGAATTGAAGGTGGAGATCTTTATCTCAAGATCACGGTAGCTCGTCATCCTTTCTTTGATATCCAGGGAGAAAATATCTATTGCCAAATTCCTGTAACTCCCACTGAGGCAATTCTGGGTAGTGCGATCGAAGTTCCTACTATTGATGGTTTGGTTAAGGTTAGCGTCCCCAACGGCGTGCGCTCGGGTCAGCGGTTACGCTTGGCAAACAAGGGCTACTTTGATAAGTCGGGCAATCGGGGGGATCAGCTAGTGGAAATCCAGATAGTTACCCCCAAAGAAATTAGCGCAGCAGAAAAAGAGCTGTATGAAAAACTGAGAGAATTAGAAGAGTTTAATCCTCGTAAGAATATTATTAAAAGTCTCTAGCGATCGCATGCTGTATTTTTTCTATGGTTAAAGTTTGTTAGAGAAGAGCGGTCGCATTTAGCTTAGGAACAACTCTTTACAACTAAAATAGCCGAAGTCGTCGATTATACAGAGTTGATTGGAACGAACAAGAACGAAAAATATTGGTGCAGGTTGGAAATGCGATCGCAGAATCAGAGGGTACTCGTTCGATCGGATAAATAGTAGAAAGTTTGGCTTTAATTCATGAAGCCTATTTCGCTAAAGATATAAAAGGAAAGGTAGAGTTTATCCAAGAGCGATCGCCAATTATTTGTATCCTTTATAAGTAGTTTTCTATTTACTAATTATTTGCTAGAATCAATTCAGGTTTTCTACTGTTCATTCGATGTTCGTTAAAATTTGCAATTTTTTGATTTTCAATTTCTCTTAATATTTTTTGCTTGATTTCTAACTTGCTATATCCTTTTGTAGAATTGTCTGTGTTTAATCTATTAACATTAATTTCCATCTCTACATTTGGATTCTCTTTATCATTTTCGTAAGAAGGAAATCCAATTGAAATAATACACTTCCCTGTTATTTCTCTATCGTTTAGTTTGATATCAAACTTGAACTTAGCATCAATATTGTAAAGATATATCCAACTATAGTATTTTTCATTTAGAAACAAGGTGTTATGCAATTTGTTTCCGCTAACTTTATAATTATCTATTTCTTTCTGCATCCACTCAGGATGATCTGGTAAATCTGAACTTAAATCTAAAGATAATTTGGCATCTACTATATCTATAAATTCCAAATAATTAGAATTCAATCCTTTCGATATGGAATATAGAAAATCTATTCTATTCTTGTTTGTAAAAGAAGAAAAAAGTATTTTTTCAAGCTTATGATTTATGTCAACACAATTATTATCTTTAAAACTCTTGACTATGCTAGCAGTTACTTTTCCTGACCTAAGTAATTCTTTTAAAACACCTGAAGAAATAAATGACTGTTCTAAAAGTACTCTTAGCTCTTCTCCGTAAGGTAATCTTTGGAGTGCAAGAGGATGAAAATTTTTGTTACAGTTTTGAGTGATGCTATTCGCATTATTTTGCTGTGTTAAATTAATGGTAGCTATCTCTTGCGAAGTATTTGAATCACTATTCCTAAAGTCTCTATTAAAATTAGAAACAATGACGCTATTGGTGAATCTAGTATCAGTAAAGCTTGATTTCACTTCTTTGACTTTGTTCTCATCTGTCAATGGGTCGTAGTTTGAAAACAGAATTAAAGAATTATTAGCAAAACCATGAGATATACTAAGAGCTAATCCCATCAATCTTTTACAACTGTGTTGGTCAAATCTATCGATTACCGATATAACTAAAGTATTAGTATTATTGGGATGGATTAATTTAATCAATAAGATACCAGAATTGATAAAATCAACAGGAAGGACGCAGCCAGAAATCAATCTATCAGCACAACTATTGTTTTTACCTGTATTTTGATACAAAAATTCTAGCTTTGAATTTTTGTACGTATTGTCAAGATGTTTAATTGTGTTGTAAATAAAACTAGCGCGTTTATTATCAACTATATAGATGGCTTCATAGGGGTACGAGTCTATATTTCTAGTTCTTATAATCTTATTGGTAACATCTGCATCTTCGGAATCCTTAAGACTGAGCCAAAAGAGAACTCCTACATTTCTGGTATAGTCAAAACCAGAAAAATTGCTAGTTATGGAACGTCTAATTCCAGAACGTTGAAAACATTCCAATGTTTTTGCTAAGTCGTTGTGATGGTTGCGAAATGGTGTAGTTAGACTAGAGGGATATGGCTCAAATGTACATTTATCAGAAATTGACACAATATCGAATGTTCTTCCAATAAGCGGGGAGGGATAAGCAAATAGATGGTCAATACCATGTGTTGTTTTCGGGCTTTTGGGAGTTCCGTGACTTTTGCCTTTGGTGCAATCAAGAGTTAAATTATCTTGAGCGTTTTCCCACCCAATCAAATTTAAAAGTTCTCTAACAATTTTTTCTCCTTTTTCCCCGACCGTTCTAGACCATTCACCCATAATTAAAATATGCTCGTCACTCATACACAGCCATCTATATCTATGAGATATTTTAAAAATCGCAACTTGTATAAAGTAGAGACGGTACTTGGATGGAATTACGAAGAGAGCATGTCAAATATATCGGTACAAAAGAACTATGGCGTAAATTCATGGCTGATAGTTTGATACTCCCTCTCAAAATCGTCCTGTAGTTGCGATCGCAAATCAAACAAAAATTATCATTGGTACAGGTATTAAATTCAGTTATAAATTTACAAAACTATCATGACAATTGCCAAATGGAATAATCTAAAGTAAACAGCAGCAAAGAAAATTTGCCCCTATTGCACCTGATTTTGTAATTGAACTAATGTCTCCGACAGACGAGCTTAGTGAGTTGCAAAACAAGATGAAAGAGTATATGGACTGTGGTGTTAGATTGGGTTGGTTGATTAATCCTGATGAAAAACAAGTTGAAATTTACCGTCAACAAGAAAAATCAATAGTATTAAATAACCCACAAACTTTATCAGGAGAGAAAATCTTACTAGATTTAACCATTGATTTGCAAGATATTTTTGAGGATTAAACTGATAACTTGAGTAAGGTATAAAATTCGATACTTACGGCTAGCTTCGCAATCTTCAATTAATGCTCATATATATCGAACTTGATTTTCCATTTCATCTGCTGTTACATGATTGAGGATGGTTAACAGTCTTTGGGCAATTGCTTGAGGTGGGCGACGAACGGCTAAAATTACTCCATAATGCTTTTATTCCGTAGCAAAATAGATTTGAACGAGCTTTTCAAAATCACTTCGATTGTGTGTAACCAAAGTTCTTTGTTGACTAATGGCATAAGCAAGTTGCTCTTCATCGCTTGCCTGAAGTCTTCCTGCATCTCTAACAGTTAGAACATCAAATCCTCTCGCGTTGAGTAAATCGGCTATCAGAACATTGAAATCTTCATCCAAGTAAAGACGAATAAACAAACTACTCATAGATCGCGCAACAGGGGATCGATTAAGTCATCAGGAATTCGATTATGCTCGATATAGGTATTGATCTCATCTTGATAATCGCTGTAATAACTTAAGGCATTGAATACTTGTGCTAGTGACAGATGTGGCAAGCCGTTAACAATCTCTTCTGGAGGAATTCCCATACGCCATGTTTCAACGATTGCTCTAACGGGCGTCCTAGTTCCCTTAATAATTGGTTCGCCACTGAGAATATTTTCATCTTTCACTACATAAAGATGCTCTGTAGATTGAACCATAATTAATAATCTTGTCTGGTTAGACCTCAATTGTAGCTATTAGGTTACTGTTTGAGAGCATTGGTAACGGGTAAAATGCGATCGCACTGCATCACGTAATAAGAAGAGATAGCGATCTCCAAATCGCATAACAAAGTATAAATGAAACGCTTCAAGCTTCAATAATCAACTTCAAATCTGCTCACCTCGGATTGAATAGTCTAGCAACTCTACAGGATGAAGTAACTTAACCTGTGAACCCTGTAGGTCTAAATGCTTTTGGATCTGGAGGGAACAGCCAGGATTGGGGGAAGCAATGACTTTTGCTCCTGTATTAGTTAAGTTTTGAGCTTTCTGCTTGCCTAACTCATCTGCTGTTTCGGGTTGCAACATGTTATAGATTCCCGCACTGCCACAGCACAAGCTAGCATCAAGGGGTTCAACAAGTTTAACTCCAGGTATCTGCTGTAATAGTTGGCGCGGCTGCACACTAATTTTTTGTCCGTGGAGTAGATGACAGGCATCTTGATACACCAAGTTGATCTCTGCCGATGTTACGGGATGAAGTTCGGTAGTTAGCCCAATTTCGGCGAGGAATTCTTGAATATCTTTGACTTTATGAGAAAAGTCTATTGCCTTCTGATGATATTGAGGATCGTTAGCCAAAATATGACCATATTCCTTAAGAGTATGTCCACAACCAGCCGCATTGATTACAATCGCGTCTAAGTCCTGATCCGCAAAGCTATCGATCATCTGTCTGGCTAAAGCCTGAGCCTGAGCCTCTTGTCCCTGATGAGCAGGTAGCGCGGCGCAGCAACCCTGAGTAGGGGGAATTATTACCTCACAACCATTGGCGGTTAACACCCTCGCCGTAGCTTCATTAACGGGAGCAAAAAAGAGTCGCTGCACACAGCCAAGGATCATGCCGACTCGATAGCGTTTTTCTCCTTGAGCGGGAATAGTACTAGGAAGATCGCTACGCCACGCACTGTCATTTACTTCAGGTAGAATAGCTTCCATTGCCGCTAGACGAGGAACAAACTTATTGAGCAAACCTGTCTGTCGCACTAGCTTCTGTAGACCAGATTTTTGGTAGAGCCAGAGGGGAGGAAGCAGATTACGTAGGCGGTTGGGGTAGGGAAAAAGATTAAAGATTAGGCTTCTAATCAGGCGATCGGGTAAACTGCGAGTAAGATTACGCTCAATTTGTGGGCGGGTAGCGGCAATTAGCTGGTCGTACTGCACCCCAGAAGGACAGGTGGTAACGCAAGCCAGACAGCCAAGGCAAGAATCGAAATGTTGAGCTGTTGTGGTGTCAACTGCCGCCTCGCCTTGATTAATCGCATCCATCAGATAGATCCTGCCTCTAGGAGAATCCATTTCTTTACCGATAATTCGGTAGCTAGGACAGGTTGCAAGACAAAAGCCGCAGTGAACACAGGAATCAATCAATTCTGGTTTGGGAGGATCTTTTGGATCGAAGTTAGTCATTTGTCTTGCTATTGTTGAGTCCTCATTTGGTAGATCGTCGAGTGCAAATAATGAGCTAGATCTGAATTATTATTCTAACTAGTATTGCAACCAAAAATGCTTTGAGTAACCATCAATGACATCTCAGACATCTCAGCTAAGCTCGTGCTTGATACCCTAACGCTAGTTGATTTAGATAAGCCTTTCGCTTTTGCATCGCTGGAGTAGTAGACATGCCTACTTGATTCAAGACTTCTTCCCAACGATAAACCCAGTCATGCTTGGCAAGAGAATTAACCACGTTTTTGCGGCGGATTGTGGCTAGCTGTTCTGGATTTTTATCTAATTCAGCGATTATATTGCCAATTTTTGGTTCATCAAAAGGGATAGGAATTACGGCACTTTCCCAGTCAAAATATTGTTTAAAAGCTGCATTGTTCGGCGGACAACCAAGCAAAATATTCCCTGCCGCCGCGCCTTCAAAAAAGCGATAGCCAATTTCTATTTGTCCTTTTGTTTGCTCTGGTTCATTCACCTTGGCTCGATTAGTAATAAAATAGCGGCTATTTTTGAGCAAATTAGAAATTAATGTTCGATGAGCCTGATATTCTTTTATTCTTAAGTCGCCACCAACAATGTGATCGTAATAGTAAAAAAAGTTTTTTTGTTCTGCTAATTTTAAAAGAGCCTGATGAGTAGGATCAGAACGTCTTCCTAAACTGCATAAATCGATCGCCCTACTATCTTGGCTGTGAGGATGAAACTTAACGGCATCGACTCCAGGGGGCAAATAGATACAGGGGCGACCGACAATTTTCTCGACATCCTTAACTATCTGGGAATGACCGAGACAAATAAGATCGAAGCTCTGGAAGAACTTAATAAAATTTTTAAGCTTTGGCAAGTCGTGGTGCCAAATTTCGATAATATAGCAAACTGCTACCTGGCAGTTTTTACGCCAGTTTTTGAGCAAATTAATAGAAGAAAGATTATAAGGAAAATCAATAATACTAAAAAACAAATCGTATTTTTGGTCTAGATAAAGTCGATCAAAATAAGGATTAGTGTAGGCTAGCTCTTTAAAATATTTTGTATAATTTTTGATTGCTTTTCTAATTCCTTTTTCCCAAAGATTATACTGGGGCGGCGAAATTAGATTTGTGCAATCTACTGATTGGATTAGATCCTCAAATTCGTAGAGGCAGGAATTAAAAATATAATTTTGAATATTACGCTGTGACCAAACTAAAACTCGCTCATTTTGATAGCTATCACTGATACTGATTGACATTGAGTTTGCCTAAAGCTGAAGACATTAATAAGAGAAATTGATATCATATCTTACTTGGGATCGACAATTCTATCGTAGAAGCTAATTTATCAATGCTTAACAATAGTCGCTTTAAACAGCAAAGACTAACGCCGTACCTATTTCTGCTGCCAGCGATCGCCCTACTCAGCATTACGGTCTTTCTCCCGGCAGTGCAAGCATTTGCCCTCAGCTTTACCCGCTACGAATATGACATTACTCAAGCACCTGCCTGGATCGGCTGGGAAAACTTTCGCCGCCTAGGGCAGGATGAGGTGTTTTGGCAAACGATTCGCAACACGTTGCTCTATCTGCTGGGCGTAGTGCCAATTTTGGTAACGGCACCCTTGGGATTAGCGATTATGGTCAATCAAAAACTACGAGGAATTAACTGGTTTCGGACTGCTTTTTATACCCCTGTCGTCATTTCGATGGTAGTGGCAGGAATTGCCTGGAAAGCGCTTTACACTCAGAATGGCTTACTGAATCAATTTTTGCGACAGTTAGGATTTTCCGAAGGTATTCCCTGGCTTACCGATCCTAAGTATGCGATTTGGAGTGTGATGTTGGTAACGGTTTGGAAAGGTTTGGGCTACTACATGGTGATTTATTTAGCAGGGTTGCAGTCGATATCCCCCGAACTTTATGAAGCAGCAGCGATAGATGGTTCTGATGGTTGGCAGAAGCATTGGGATATTACACTGCCCTTGATGCGTCCCTACTTGTTTTTGGTAGCCGTAATCTCAGCCATCTCGGCAACCAAAGTCTTTGAAGAAATTTTTATTATGACCCAGGGAGGACCGAGAAATAGTTCAAAAACGGTCGTCTATTATCTTTATGAGAGAGCATTTCAAGATTTAGATATTAGCTATGCCTGTACTATTGGACTGGTATTGTTCTTGGGTATTTTAGGGTTATCGCTGATTAATTTGAAGCTGACGGCGCAGAGTAATCAGTAAACATTGACCATTAAGCATTAAACATTGAACATTGACTATGAAGATCGGAATTTTAGTCATTTGCTGTTGCCTGGTTTTTGTGCTGGGGTGCGGGGCAACATCGGAAGCGAAAAACCTGTATGCGGGTAAGGTGACGCGGGTACTGAGTGGTCAGACGGTAGAGGTGGTGTTGTCAGGGAAATCTGAGACAGTGCGGGTGCGGCTCATCGGCATTGATGCTCCTGACTGGCGACAGTTACCTTGGGGGGAGACGGCGAAGCAAAAGCTAAAGGATCTGACTTTGGGAAAAGCGATCGCCATTGAAGCAGAAAATCTAGAGCGCGATCGCTACAATCGCCTTAAAGGACATCTTTGGCAGGGTAAAACTTTGATTAGTCAACGGCTAATTGAATCGGGATGTGTGCTGGCAAACGATAGAGATCCACACTCTTATAGTAAGCTGCTGATGGAGTCGCAAGAGTATGCACGTCTAATGGGTTTGGGGATCTGGAATCCCCAGCAGGCAATGCGCTACACTCCTAGTCAATTTCGTTCAATGAATAAACAATGACTCAAGCCGCCACCGACCAACTACAGATTTTTTTAGATGTTGCTACCGAATCAGTCTTGGCTGCGGGAGCAGTGTTAAAAGAACGATGGGGTAAATTAAATGACATCCAGGAAAAAGGCCCAGGAGATTTGGTTACCGAAGCCGATAAGCTAGCGGAAGCAGAGGTGTTAAAAGTTTTGAAGCGACACTTACCCGACCACCAAATTTTGGCGGAAGAATCGGGGGCATTAGGTAACACCAATAGTAAATTCCTCTGGGCGATCGATCCTCTTGACGGAACAACAAATTATGCTCACGGCTTGCCCCTAGCTGCCACCTCGGTCGGTTTAATGATCGATGGGGTTCCTGCTGTGGGTGCGATCTATAATCCTTTTAGTGATGAGCTATTTCAGGCAGCAACAGGGTTGGGTGCGACTCGCAACCGTCGTCCCATTAGAGTTTCTCAGACTAAGACTCTCAATAAAAGTCTATTGATCACTGGTTTTGCTTATGATCGCCGTGAAACTAACGACAATAATTACGCGGAATTTTGTCATCTAACTCATCTTAGTCAGGGAGTGCGTCGTTTAGGCTGTGCCTCGATGGATCTGGCGGGAGTTGCCTGTGGCAGACTAGATGGCTATTGGGAGAGAGGTATTCAACCTTGGGATATGGCAGCAGGAATAGTTGTCTTGCGGGAAGCTGGGGGAAAAGTTACTGCCTACGACGGTAGCCCATTAGATATTCCTTCTGGACGTGTTTTAGCTACCAACAGCTTGATTCATGACGAACTAAGCCAAGCCTTGGGTGAAACTCCAGCTTTAAAAGAATGGCCCTCATAGTTCAAAACTAACTGTTTTGTAGGCTTTAAATCAATAAACTCGGGTGCGATTTGGGACGTAATTTAGCTGGAGTTGATCGCTAAAAGTTAATTTCAGCAGTTTTACATGTCGCGTTTCACATGTCGCGTTTTATATGTCGCGAAAAATCTGACAGATGTTTGAATTTTTCTTAACGGCAGCTATGTAGTGGGTTTTGTCCTATAAAATTAATTGCATTAAAACGAGAAGCAATACGTAATAGCTATTAAGCGGATAAATCGCCGACCAATTAAAACTGATTGTCTTAACTTGAGCTTTGGATTGACTTTGGTTGAACTAGCTTTGTAGACGACAGCGTGACTCTTTATTTAAATATTCACCCCAAAATATTCACCCGAATTTTTAAAGATATGAAACTATCACTGCCTCTTAAACTCGCGACCACTGCAACTTTAGCTGTGAGTGCGATCGCTCCCTTTCAAGCCGCTCAAGCGGCGGAATTTGATGAATTTGCCGTCGATCAAAGCCAGTTTGTCGCCGTGGCAGTTCCTTTCAATTTCAAACAGTACAAGCTCGCAATTATTGAACAGGTACCAGGAGAGCAAGCCTGTTGGCAAGAATCAGGTAGTAGTCCGACAACGGTAGATTTGCTTTTACTAAACTTCGACCACACTAATGCCTGTCGTAAGGCGGTTGACACGAACGGTTACTCTCTAAGATATAACGGCAAGGACGACAAGGTAGAATACACTCTCAATTTAGTCAATCGCAATGGACAACTGCAATTAGTAGCAGATCATCAAGACCCTCTGCAACAGGATTTAATCATCGGTCGCACTAATGGCATTGTGGAAGCACCAATGAAAATTGAACTCGATCCAGCATGGCAGTTTACCAAGCGCCTCTATGAAGGTGGGGCAATCCAGCATATTTATATGAGCAACAACCCCAACCCTCTATTTCTAGATAATGTGGCAACCACGCCGACAACTAACGATCCCGCTAATATCAATCCTTCTCAGCCAATAAAAAATCAACCTCAGCCACTACCTGAAGAACAGCCTGTCGCTACTGAACCACAGCCAGTTCAGACCGCTACTACTCCCCCCACGACTCCTGCGACTACTTTAGAAGGATTAATCACCAATGTCTTAACTCCTCTGAGTAAAGCTGTATACGATACCTATAACAGTCTCTTTACTACTCCTACCACTCCCAGTAATCCTCCTGCGGAACAATAAGTCTTCAGTAGTTAAATAATGAGATTTACCTGTTTGGGCGTATCAGAAGTTGATACGCTCTTGCTTCTACAGTTCTCGTATTGAGGCTAGCTGATGTTTTCTGTAAACAGAACCATGACGATCCTGGTTCCATAGCTTAGATTGTTTATTATTTAGACATTTCCGAACAAGTTTAGGGAACTATACGAATACAGCTTTCATCTAGATCGGCGTTTTCCGAGTAAGGATATGTCTGATAGCTGGCTCATTTATATCTCTATTTTTTATGTCTTTCGCGATTAAACAGGGACTTTTTAAGCTCAATATTACCGACCATCACGCTATTTTGGGGGTATCATTAGACGCTGATGCCAAGCAGATTCGTCTACAGTATTTGAAAATAGCTCAAAAGTTGCATCCTGATAAGTGTCGCTCTGAGCCAGCTAAAGCGAGAACAGCAGGGCAAATTCTGTCAAAATTGGTTAATCCTGCCTACGAACAGCTATCACGAAAAACTGCTTTTGCCGAACATCAGCTAGTCTTGACTCAAATTGGTAAGCGACTAGCAGAAAACAAAGATAAAATAGGCATCAAGAGCAAACTCGCTCAAGAGTTGTTAACTGCGGGGGGAAGCGTCGAATTAATTTATCCCAAACTCTTGAAGAAGCTCAATGTAGACATATACAAAAACCTAGCGCAATCGGGCGAACTAATAGAGGCGCTGAGTGAGCTAAATTTAGTTTATTTAATGCTGAAGAGCGATCGCGGCGTTAGCCGTAGTCCAATTAAACCACCTGCTGATCGGGCAAAACCTAGTCGAGAAGCTGCGGGACAAAGTAGAGCGACAGTAGCTCAAGCAGCATCTTCTCCGAAAAACAAGGTCAAAACGCGACCTGCCGCACCTCCTGAAGAGCCAACCACCGATTCTAGAGTTAATGCTTTTGTCAGTCGCGCTCAACAATATATCTCCAGAGCAGAATTTGACCGAGCGATTAAAGAACTGAAAGACGCATTGAGGATCAACCCTAATCATGGCATTGCCCATGCAGTTATGGGTCGAGCTTATCTACATAAAAAACAGTTAACGATGGCCAGAATCCATATCGACAAAGCTTTTAAAGCTGAACCACACAATCAGATAGTCATGGACAGTAAAAAAGCTCTGGATAAGTTGAGTCGAGTGGCTAGTAAATCTAAAGCATCTAATCCTGGCACAGATGCCAAATCTACCGATAAAAACAACAAGCCTGGGAACAGCAACTTCTTTAGTGGTTTTTTTGGGACGAAAAAAAAGTAAGATGACACCAGTAGATACTGTAATTGATATCTAGGTCGAAGGTTTTGGTACGGTCAGAGATTACTCCGCCGTAGAACGACGAAGCCTGCTCTGACCGTTGGTCAATCGAGGAAAAACAGTACTGAATTTAAACTCCAGGAAAATTTATGTTCCTGCTAGTTCGACTTGTCAGAATTTTTATACTTACTAGATGATGATCTATCAACCACCCGCAGGAGCAAGAGATTTACTGCCTTTAGAAGTAGAGCAAAAACGTTGGATCAATGATCGCCTCCAGCAGCAGTTTCAAGCCTGGGGTTATCAGCGCATTGTCACCTCTACCTTAGAATGGCTCGATACCCTGACCGCAGGAGGTGCGATTAGACCAGATAAAGTAATTCAGCTACGGAACAACGGCGAGAATTCTCTCGGTTTACGTCCCGAACTCACCGCTTCGATCGCTCGTGCCGCCGTGACGCGCATGGCAGGGAATACCGATCCGCAACGTCTTTGCTACCGTGCCAATGTCTTTCGCAATGCTTCCCAAAGTCATCATGGTCGCCAGCTAGAGTTTTATCAGGCGGGAGTCGAGCTACTTTTTGCAGGGGGAGTTTTGGCAGATGGGGAAACAATCCTGTTACTAGCAAATTGTCTACAAGATTTGGGTATTCCCGACTGGTCGATTTTATTAGGGGAAGCAGGGTTAACGCGATCGCTTTTAGCGGCATTTCCCGTCGCCATTCGCCAGCGGGTGCGCAACTGTATTGCTAATTTAGACCGTATTACCCTAGAAAGTCTGGATCTAGACTCTGATTTAAAACAACAGGCATTAACCCTCTTTGACCTTAGAGGGAAGCCTGAAGATGTGCTGAGTAAGATTTCTCGCCTAAATTTAGACGAGGATGCCCAAACAACGGTGAACAATCTCAAGTCCCTAATCGAATTGCTCAACAACAGCTCAGAACAGCCTCTACCCCTGACTTTGGATCTGAGTCTGCTGCAAACCTTTGATTACTATACAGGAATCGTTTTCAAAGCCGTAAGTTTTCAAGATCATCAGTCCTACATCTTGGCTGAAGGTGGACGCTACGACCGTCTTTTGGGACTATACGATCCTCAAGGTAAAACATCTCCTGGTATCGGTTTCTCCCTCTCTATTGAAGATCTCCACTCTTGTCTCTTATCTACAGATAAGCTACCGCAACAGGCTCCTAGCAGTGATTGTCTAGTTATTCCCCGCTCTCCTGCTGCTGCCGCTGCCGCTTTGCAATATGCCCGTCAGTTGAGAATAGAGCGATCGCTCAAAGTTGAAGTTGAATTAAGCGATCGCTCGGAAGCAGAGATTAAACAGTATGCTCAAACTTGCCGCATCAAGCAGTTGATTTGGATCGAAGTTGATGGCACTCACCGAGAGGAGTCCTGGTCTTGATTAACTCTTAACTACCAGCTTTTTAGCTCTTGTGCCATGGCAGTTGCAGCAGAGGCAAAGACAATTTAGCTCTGTTTTGCCTAAAGCAGTCAGACCCAGTTCAAAACACAACAGGTAGGGTAATCCGCATCCCTACAGGTGGGGTATCCTAGAACATTTTTACCAGGCGATCGGACAATATTGATAGCAAAAGTAGTTTACGACTGACACTGTAATTACAAATATGGCTGTACTTGAAAAAGGCAACATTTCGATCCATACCGAGAATATCTTTCCCATCATTAAGAAGTCTCTCTATACAGACCACGAAATCTTCTTACGGGAATTAATCTCCAACTCTGTGGATGCGATCTCCAAGCTAAAAATGGCTTCTCTGGCGGGAGAGATGCAGGGAGAAATTGGTGAACCCGAAGTTAAGCTGGCTGTAGACAAAACCAAGAAAACTTTATCTGTCTCCGATAACGGTATTGGCATGACGGTAGATGAGATCAAGAAGTATATTAATCAGGTTGCTTTTTCTAGTGCTGAAGACTTCATCAAAAAATATGAAAAAGATTCCAACGATCTGATTGGTCACTTTGGACTAGGTTTCTATTCTGCCTTTATGGTGGCGGAAAAAGTAGAGATCGATACTCTCTCCTTTAAAGAAGGAGCAACTGCGGTACATTGGTCTTGTGATGGTTCACCCGAATTCGAATTAACCGAAAGCGATCGCACTACCGTCGGAACGACTATTACTCTAACTCTATTAGACGACGAGGTGGAATATGCCGAACCTCAAAGAGTGAGACAGTTGGTTAAAACTTACTGTGACTTTATGCCTGTCAAAATTGTTCTGGATAACGAACAGATCAATAAGCAGGATGCACTCTGGAAGAAATCCCCTCGGGATCTCACTGATGAGGACTATTTAGAGTTTTATCGCTACCTCTATCCCTTCCAGGAAGATCCCCTACTTTGGGTACATCTCAACACCGACTATCCTTTTTTACTCAACGGGATTCTCTATTTCCCCAAGCTAAAGCCAGACGTGGACTTTTCTAAGGGACAAATTCAGCTTTATTGTAATCAGGTATTTGTCAGTAAGCACTGTGAGGCGATTATTCCCGAATTCCTGATGCCTTTGCAGGGAGTAATTGATAGCCCTGATATTCCCCTTAACGTCTCTCGGAGTGCTTTAACCAATGACCGCACTGTCCGTCGTATTTCTGATTTTATTACTAAAAAAATTGGTAGCCGTCTCAAGTCTCTTTACGACGAAGACCGTAGTAAATATATTAGTTCCTGGTCTGATGTCGGTACGTTTGTCAAATATGGCGCGATCAGAGATGAGAAATTTAAAAAACAGGTCGAAGATCTAATTATTTACCGCACTACCTACCAGCCTAGTGAGACTCCAGTAGCAGAGACTCCCCAGGTAGAAGTACAGAGTGCGGGGGATGATGCCTGGTCTAGTGTGGATGCTGATCAAGATACCAAAGCTTCTACTGAACCTTACACTACCCTGCAAGAATATCTAGACCGCAACAAAGAGAAGCGCGAGAATCAGGTTTACTACTGTAGCGATCCTAGTACCCAAAATACTTTTGTTGAACTCTATAAAAATCAGGGTCTAGAAGTTCTCTATCTCGATTCTTTTATTGATGCTAACTACTTTATTCCCTTCCTAGAAAGAGAATATTCTGAGGTCAAATTTGCGCGGGTAGATTCAGAGTTAGACGATAATCTGGTTGAAGAAGATAAAGCTCAAGAAATTGTTGATCCGACTACCAATAAGACTCGTAGCGAATCGATCAAAGAGCTGTTTGAGAAGGCACTCAACAAACCGAGAGTCAATATCAAAACCCAAGCCATCAAATCAGACGATCCTCAAGGCACACCTCCCGCGATGGTATTACTTCCAGAAGCAATGCGTCGGATGCAGGAAATGGCAGCCTTGATGCAGGAAAAAGCCATGGCTTTCCCAGAAGATCATGTGCTGATGATTAACACGGCTCATCCTTTGATTCAAAATCTGCTAGACCTAAATAAAGGCACAATTATTCAAAGTGGCGACGACTCCAACTCCATGGTTAATTTAATGTGTAACCACATCTATGACCTAGCGCTGATGTCCCAGAGAGCCTTCGATGCTGAAGGAATGAAGGCTTTTGTCGAACGCTCAAATCAGGTTTTGACTAATCTGACTAAGAAATAGCTAGCGGCATCAAAACTCAATCTAGAATTTGACCAACGGTCAGAGATTATTCATATAAGGCGGGAATAAAAACTACCCGTCTTTTTTTGTCCCCATCGGCGGATCTCTTTTTGCTAGAGGATTTAATTTTCCCTAAAACTGCTTATTACCTGCACATAACATAATCAATACTTATCTATAAGACGTATGTTATAAAATAATACCTAAATAAGCTTTTAATAACTGTTATTTAATCAGTTTTGCTCTAATATACCAGTAAAATTACTCACGTTAAGCAGGAACTTGAAACATATATGTCAGCTATAGTAGACGCTACGGCTCCGCTTTTTTCAGTAGAAAATGCGGCAGGCGGATTCGATATCCAGGGTTTTGAAGACCAGGTTAATCGCCTAAATGGAACTGGCGGCAATGACCTTATTATTGGCGGAGATGAAGATGATGTCTTAGCTGGCTTAGGCGGCAGTGATACGATTGAAGGCGGCGATGGCAATGATATTATCATTGGCGGAGCTGGTGTAGATACATTGATTGGTGGCGCAGGAGGAGATACTTTTGTCTTTGATGCTGCGGCTATTGGTTCAGGCGAAATCGATCAAATTCTAGACTTCGATCCCAGTGAAGATACGTTTGGCATTATCGGCTTAGAACAGGGCGACAATGTTGATTACAATCGCGATTCTGGGGTTTTAAGTCTCAATGGTCAAGCTTTTGCACGAATTGATCGCGAGTTGCCCTTGGGAGATAATCAACTAGACTTTGAAGATCTAGTTTTTGATGGCTCAGGCATCTTTGGTAGCGATAGCGATGACGGAAGTGATGACGGAAGTGATGGCGGAAGTGATGGCGGAAGTGATGGCGGAAGTGATGGCGGAAGTGATGACGGCGGTTTCGTCGGAACTGACGGTGTAAGTGATGTTTTTGCTTTTGATCGAGATACAGCAATTGATGCTGGGGAAATTATTCCCATTGAAGGTTTTGAGCCTGGAGTCGATACTCTCCAAATTAACGGTATTGTCTCAGGTGATAGTATTGGTATTGACAGAAGCACTGGAATTATTAGAATCAATAGCCAACCTTTTGCTCAAATAGACCCAGATGTCGCCCAAGATATCAACAAAAACAGAGATTTCGACCTACTTTAAGAGTTGCCCGTTTGTTTGAGATCACTCAATAAACTTCGGCGACTGCTCTTTTTGGCAAGCCAACTATTAGACTTGAATTTCAAGGTTTCGGGACTGAACAATCTGACCAACCAAAAGCTCATAAAGCTAATTTATGTACGTGTTTATCAATCTAAATTGACCAGCTAATAGAAATTGCAGGCTGTATTGGGATAAGTCAGAACATTATCCCTTTTTTACTTTAGTTGGGATTTTGTAAGAATGAGTTCCCAGACTAGTTCGCATCCTTGTCTCCAGATACTTAATTAACATTGCGCGATGAGTCATTAAAAAAGTATCAATTTCCTAGACAGAGACAGGTAGTGATTGATATGTAAGTGTTTTGGTGTAAAGTGGCTTGATTTTTAAAGCTACTTGTGTTATTACTTAAGTCAAGCTGCAAACTTTTCAGAAAAGCAGTGAAATTTTTAGGTAAATATAACTAGGTCTTAAATTTTTCTTTACCTAGGTAGCGTATTCTTTGATCTTGAGAAAGCAAAATTAATCAAAATCTCTAGATTAAATGACATCTAAAACTACGAAAAGATTCTGTTTATCGGCAGTTTCCGTCCTTTCGTTAGGACTACTTGCCCAAAATATTGATCTAACTAATAATTCTCAAATATCTACTCCTGTTGCTAATGCTCAAGATTCTGGTCTTGATGCGAGTTTGACTGGTGCTGGAGCATCTTTCCCTGCTCCTTTATACCAACGTTGGTTTTCCGAATATAACCAGCAAAATCCTGGTGTACAAATCAGTTATCAGTCTGTAGGTAGTGGTGCTGGTGTAGAACAATATCTTCAGGGGACAGTAGATTTCGGCGCATCTGACAAGCCTTTATCCGATGAAGAAAAAGCATCTTTTGAAGCGGCTTATGGCGCACCGCCTATCCAAGTTCCCATGACTGCTGGTAGCGTGGTTTTCGCTTATAATCTACCAGGAGTTGATAATCTAGAACTTCCTCGTGACACCTACTGTGGCATTGTTAATGGCGAAATCACCGAGTGGAACGATGCGGCGATCGCTGCAGCCAACCCAACTGCAACACTTCCTGATACGCCCATTTCTTGGATTCACCGTTCTGATGGTAGTGGTACGACTTTCTTGTTCACCAACCACATCTCTACTGCTTGCCCTACTTGGGAAGGTGGAGCTAACAAAACCGTAGAATGGCCTACTGGTATTGGTGCTAAAGGTAACGAAGGTATTGCTGCTCAAGTAGCGCAAACTGAAGGTGGAATTGGCTACGTGGAATATGCCTACGCTAAAGAGAACGGTATTACGGCGGCAGCGATCGAGAATGCATCTGGTAACATCATTCCTCCTTCTCCAGAAGCGGCTTCTTTGGTATTTGAAGGAGAAACAATTCCTGAAGATTTTGCCTTAACCGTACCCGACCCTGCTAATCCAGAAGCTTATCCTATTGCTGGCTTAACCTGGTTGCTTCTATACCCTGAGTATGAAGATCCCACTACAGCACAGGCTTTACAGGAAGTTATTGATTGGGCTTTGACTAGTGGCGATGAATATGCGGTTCAACTAGGCTATATTCCTCTGCCTCAAGAAGTAGAAGATAGAGTAGTGCAAACAGTTCAATCCGAAGTTGTAGCAAACCAGTAAGATAGCTATAGTTCGACCTGGCGAGTAAATTACTAGGGTCTTAATGCTGCAATTTTCATTGGTAGTTACTAATTACTAATTTAATTAATGATTCGCGTTTATTAATACTAAGCGCGAATTTTATTTTATCTAGGGATTTAATCCACGATCTGATTCTTTGGCGATCGCATCAGCATATCGATCTAAATGAGCCTGTGGGACTAGAATTTGAGATTTTAGCGATCCTCAGACAGGATTCAGGTTTGAGAAATATACTCTCATCAATGAACAGAAAAGCGTTACCCAAACTCTTTTGAGCTGTAAAAATTTGTTTGCCAAGCATAGATAGTTATGAATATTTCAGTAGAGTGTCCCTGCTGTCGTAATATCCTTCTTCATCATGTAAGTAATCGTCGCGAATATTGGTTTTGCCGTCACTGTTGGCAAGAAATGCCCGACTTAGAAGTGCTGAAGTTAAAAGCTCAATTACCCTATAAAAAAGGTATTGTTTTACCCGTTCCTTTAGTTAAAGGGAAAGTATCGGTCTAGATCTAATTCAGATTAGCCTGATGTGCTTAAATTTTTAGCTTCTGGACAGGAGAGATCGCCGATTGCAGATTTTATTTTTTGGCGATCGCTATTGAATCAACTTATCGTTATTAATTTAAAAGAAGAACTTTTTAAAGCCTCTGTGTCGTCTATGTCTTCCATGTCTTCCATGTCGTCTGTGTCGTCCATGGTGTCCATACCTTCTATGTCGGCGATGACCGCCAAATCTGCGTCTTCTTCTAAACTTACGGGTAATGGTGATAGGAGTAGCACGGTCTAAGCCCACATTCTGATTTATAGTTTGCTCTTGGACACCATCTGCCAAGGCAGTTTCGGCAACTTTTATATCGTCTCGCTCGGCTAAGGATGTGGCAACAGCAGGTAAAGACTCTATGCCGCCAATTGTGGCAGAGAAAATAGCCAACGCCCCTAAAGTCCTATACCAACTTTTTCTGTTTCGTTTTTGTATATTCATAATTCGTAGTTGTCTTAGTTAATAAAACCGAATTATTAAATAATAAAGTTGAGCACTTAGGATAGTATGAGAATTTAGTGAATTAAGATTAAGTTCTAAGTACAGGACAAAAGTTTTAAAGATTGAAGCAACTCGGACTGTTTTAAATCTAAATCAGTAAAGGTTGAGCGTAAATGATCGAGACCACAACGGAAAATATTTTTAGCTAGTCTGCCATAATTTGTTGTGCTTCTAGCGCTCAAAAAATCAGAGGGCGTTGCTAATTAAACGATGACGCACAAAGTATTTCTGTTCGTAGCTCTAAGCTTTAGGCTATAAGCTGTAAGCTTTTTAAAAGTTGTTCAAATCAGATAATTTTTAAGATCATCTTCTAATTGTGCAACGCCAATCAGAGAATTGACCAGGAATTTTAATCTATCCCCATAGTTTCTGGGATCAAATATACGAACTCAACTCTGGCTGGGTTGCAAGGTGAAGAAAGTTAATTCAGGGGTGCAATTGATTCTAAGGGGAATATCACTAAAGCCAACGCCTCGATTGACATAGAGATTGTTCCCTGGCTGACCATATTCTTGGGCAACCCAGGCATCTGATCGTACTTGATCATCTTTGGCAAAGGATAACCATGACCAATGAGGTAAAAAAGGCAGGCGAATTTGCCCACCATGGGTATGTCCTGCCATGGCGAAGGACGCAGTATTGGCGGGAAAGTCTATAAATGAATCAGGATGATGCATGATAGTGATTCTTGGGCTGTCTGCTGATAATTGAGCCAAAGCTGTATCTACGCGATCGCTTTTTGCCCAGTGAGAACCAATTCCAACTACATGTAAATCTGAAGGCTGACCCTGTAAAGGGATCTGCACCGCTTCATTACTCAGGACTTCAATCCCAATACTTTCTAACTCTTGGGTTAGCAGTGCTGCTTGCTCTCTGTCTGGCTCTATATCCTTGCTTTTCATGCCGTAGTCGTGATTACCTAGCACTGCATAGGTCGGAATATTGGCATCACTGAGGGGGCGCAGTAGGTTAACTACCTCATTGATCTCATCTTGCGAATTGGGATTAGCATGATAAATAAAATCCCCTGTGATAAATACCGCCTCGGGCTTTTCGGCAATTAGCTTATTGACACTTTTAGAGACTGTCGCAACGTTATCCCACCACATGCCTACCTGAAAATCTGATAGTTGCGCAACTTTTTTTCCTGACCAGGCAGCGGGAAGATTGGGAACAACGGCTGTTTCTTCTTCTTGATCTAAGATGTAGGGTTCAGTTAAACCCCAAGCTATCAAAGCAAAAAGAGCTAGAGGAATTGCGCCTAGAAACCAGGCTATTTTGTGGCTTTTACTGTTCTTCTGGCGATCGCCCTGGTGTTTTAATTCTTGATTTTTAATCTGCATAAATTTAAGTTTCTTCTTTGGAGATCCAGCTTAATAAGCCTAGAGAGTTGGCAGCCCCAAAAAAGTGCGCTCCTAAGATATTTAACTGTGCTAAAACTAATAATAAATCTGCGGTCTGAATGACCTGCTCTCTTTGATATACAGCTATGCTCTGCGGGCGAGCGATCGCTGCGGCTCAAGTGAAGATCAGGCTGATATCCGCAGCGCTTCGGGTTGCGCTATGATTGAAAAAACCCTAGCTAGAGAGAAATAGCTGTATTTGGCGAACAGAGAGACTATGGAATCAAATCCTCACTCTTGCCTGATCGCTTTTTAAGTTGTGGAAAATCTGCCGCACAAATTTCCCACTGGCAAAAAAATTACTCAAACAAACCATCCGCTTGGGCAGAAGGATAAATACTATCTACTACGAGGACAGGTTTCTCGGTATATTCTGCCTCGATTTCTCGCTCGACATCTAAATCCCAAGTAAGATCATAATCTTGTTCAAACTCTGCCTTGACAAAGGGGCGCACAACGCCAGTTATGACAATTAATTCATTTGCTTCAGGAATCGGTTCACCTGTAGCGTTAATTACCAGTAGGTCATCGCCACCAATTAACTGATCCTCTTTGAACATAAAGGCATAGTCATTCTTGATTTCTCCGACTTCGCCTTCTAGAGATATCTCCCGATTGTAATAAACTTCAGGATTTTCCGATACTTCTTCAATATCGGGAGATGCAACCATGCTTTGAGCCAGGATCACAGGCATATTTTCATAATCGATGTATAGCTCAGGATCTAGGTCTAGTCCATAATCACGTTCGACATCTGCTAAAACCAGAGTTCCCAGCTCTCCAGTAATCTGAACCTGAAGATCGTCTGCATCTTCGGGCAAAATTTTCTCAGAAACATTAATGACTAATACTTCATCTCCTTCTAAGAAACCTTCTTCCTCAATCAAAAAAGATAAGCCTGGTTCAACAGCTTCCACTTCGCCTCTTACAGTCACCTCTGTTCCTGGCATCACTTCTTCTTCGGCGATTTCTTCTATGGTTGCATTGCCTTCTTGGGCTTGAGTTTGCTGATATTCTGCACCGATAAACACAGCAGATAAAGCTAATAATAGTGCAGAACTATATTTGATTATTGATGTATATTTTTTCATGTTTTTAACAGTGAATATTGCTAAATTTATTTACCTGAGTCTGGTTTCTCATTAAAAAAATTCTCTTTTATTTTTGCTTTTTCTAAATCCATCCAACGAAATATTACTCTCGACTTTAGATACCTTTCTAAAGTTAGAGATATTGAAAAAGCGTTGGCAGTAATATTTAAGAAATCAAACAGTTGCCTTGACTGTCTGGGCTATAGCGGCGGATTTTCACCTATGGCTGTTACGAGCAAATTTTGGGTTTTATAAGCCATGGCATCATGTGTCTAAGTTGAGATCTTGCCTGCTAATTAATATCCTATATCTACTTGTGTTTGATTTATACTATTGATTTTACGATTGAAGTTTAATGATTAATTAAATAGTTTTGACTGTAAAAAAAACTATTTTTAAAAAGATGCTTGACTCCAGAGATAGCCCTGAGTAATCTCACCAGGCAAAAAATATTTGCAGCTAGCATTTTACAATTTGCAACCCATAAATATTGAGCAACTAGATATTTTACGGCTTTCTAATAAGCGCTTTCGTAGGTTCTATCGTGAATAATGAATCTGCCCAATCTGTCTAATTATGCCCCAGCCAATCAACGAACCCAAAGCGTAGTGAGGAAAGTCCCACCAGTCAAAACCAGCCCCCAGCAGCATCCGCCAGATAAAAGTTGAACGTAGAGAAATTGGTACTAAGTAAAACCACAATTGACTTACTTCAATGATGCAGGTAACAGCAAACACCCATAGAGCAATTTTGAGCGTGATGTTTCTCAATGCGATCGCATTTTTTCTGGGTTGAACAAACCAAAAAATAAATAAACACCAGAAAATCTCATATAAAACATCTCCCGAATAATCTCGTACCCACTGTTGTCCTACTCCTCCATAGGCTTTGGATAGTATTCCCAAGGGTACGATCAGCAGTAAAGCAAAGAGAATCAAGACTCTTCTATTTGATAATTTGGAAACCATCAGTTAATAAACTCAGACTCAACAGCTTATCTAGCCTAATCTCTGCTGCGTTATCATGGCTCAAAATTGAGTTTAATCTATTCAAGACGATCGCCATCAGTTCTTATTTGTCTGGCGATCGCTTTTTTTGGCTCTGGCTTGTTTGGGCAGGAAGTATTCAAAGTAGCCGTTAAAAGGGAATTTCATCCCAATCTTCATTGCCACCAGTAGCAGGGGCCGCGGTAGGTTCTGGAGCTGGTTCTGGAGCTGGTTCTGGAGCTGGGGTGTAAGCAGATGCTGGCTGTGGCTGTGGCTGTGGGGCAAAATTCACCACATTATCTGCTTGAGCTGTATAGCCTGCACCACTATCATTCGTGCTATTAACCATGCCGCTGACGGGATAAATGCGCGATGCCACCAGCTTGGCAACCTTTTGCTTATAACCGTCCATTTCAATCACGTTCATCGACAGACGACCTTCAACAATAATCTGATTGCCGACGCTGTAGGTATTCTTAATCTCTTCTGCCAGGTTGCCCCACCCTTCTACCTTCACCTTCCCTGGGGCTTCACCTTCCCTCGTCGATTCAAACTCAACCAGCATAGTAGATACGCTAGTTTGGTCTTGAGTAGAGCGCAGTTCAGGATCGCTAACAATCTGTGCCATCAAAATACAGCTATTCATCGGTTTGCTACTCCTTAATATCTTTAGTGTTACTCTAAATTACGCGAAACTATCTGAACAATTGTACTATTTATTGTTCAGACTTTGCTCCACGGTTGGATAAGCGCCCGCGATCGGGGACAGAAAATCCAACCTGTCCGTAATTGTAACGGCTGTTAATAATTTTGCTCGCAATCAATAAAGTTTTGCACCCGCTGGCGGTATGCCGTTAGCTGTTCATCAACCCAGAGACGATCGCCGCTATTGGCATAGATATGTACCAGGGGTTCTCCTGCATCGGGCAGGATCAGCACCCAGTTATCATTCTGCGGATTGACTATCTTAACTCCATCGATCAGCTCTAAGTTTTCTGAGGCGTGAGTTTCTAATAGATAGCGCATCAGTGAGCCTTTGGTTTTTAAGGGGCAGCGGATGGAACAGGATTTATGGTGTACATTCGGCAGATCCTGCCTAATATCCGCCAGCGATCGCTCTTGAATGGTCAGCATTTCAATTAGTTTGGCAATGCCAAACATGGCATCAAAACCAGGGTGTAGTTCGGGGAAAATAAAGCCCATTTCGCTACTGCCACCTAAGACAACGTTAGCATTGACCTGTGACGCTTCCATTAGAGCAGTCGGGTTAACCTTAGTCCGAATAACCGTGCCGTCGTGGCGACGAGCAATTTCTTCTACGGCGCTAGAGGCGTTAACGGGGACAACAACAGTACTGCGGGGATTAGCGGTAAAAATGGTGTTAACCATTAAAGCAGTTAGAGCCTCACCACGAATCGGTAAGCCGGCCTCATCCACCAGAATTAGCTGCTCACCGTTGGCAGATACCTGTACCCCAAAATTTGCTTTCAGGGCTTCAACTACCTGTCCTAACTGGTCTAGTAACACTTCTTTTTGCGTAGTGGAAATTGCCGTTTCTTTAAGACTAGCGTTTAAAACCACTGCATCACAGCCAAACTTAGCCAATAACTGTGGTAGTATTGCTCCCGCCACGGCGTAGACGTAGTCGATCACAATCTTCGAACTGCTGCTACGTACCGCCTCAATATTAATGTATCGGGCAAAAGCCCGACTATAGGTATCGAGAACGCCACTGGGATAACTAACGCTGCCAATTTCCTGAACCGAGACGCGACGTAAATCTTCTTTAAAATAGGCTCCTTCGATCTTTTTCTCTTTTGACTTAGAAATACTAATGCCTTGGCGGTCAAAAAATTCAATTAGTAAGTAGTCGGGTCGATTTGGTTCTAAACGAACATGAATTCCCCCCGCAACATCAATCATGGTAGTCATCATGGTGCGGGCAATGGGAATTGCCGTAGCCTCTAAATTTTGGACGTTAATCCCCGCCGACATCAAACCCGCAATCATGGCACGACCAACCATCCGCGAAACGCTACGCTGATCTCGTGAAACAATTACCGTCGAACCTAGCTTCAGGGTAGAACCATAGGAAGCACCAAGCTTAACTACAAATTCGGGAGTTAGGTCAATATTTGCTAATCCCGATACGCCTCTTTGCCCAAATAGATTGCGCTGGGCAGTGTTACCCCAAATTAAGTTGATGTTTAAAATCGCGCCAGACTCGATTCTTTTACTGGGCCAGACCCTAACGCCAGGGGCAATTTGCGCCTCTTCGCCAATGATCGAGAGGCTCCCAACTACCGAACCTTCTAAGGCTTGCGATCGCCGATCCATCCTCGTACCCCTAGAGATCGTGCAGGCGCGTAAATGGGCTTCATCCCCGACGGTGGCACCATTCCAAATAATCGGTCGCTTGAGGTTCGCATCGCTACCAATCGTGACGTTATCGCCAATGATCGTCCCTGCCTCAATTTTGACCCGCGCCCCAATACGGCAGTTGTCGCCGATCATAGCTGGAGATTCGACCTTGGCAGTTGGATCAACATAAGTATTGCTGCCGATCCAGATTCCTGCTGATCTTTGCTGGTAGGGAAAGTCCAGCTTTACCTTTTGCTCTAAGCCATCATATTGGGCTTCGCGATAAGCTTCTAAATGACCAACATCACACCAGTAGCCCTCCGCAACGTAGCCGTAAATCGGCTCTCCCTTTTCCAACAAAATGGGAAACAGGTCATTAGAAAAGTCTGATTCCTGATTTTCAGGCAAATAGTCAAAAATTTCTGGCTCTAAGATATACGTGCCAGTATTGACCGTATCGGAGAAAATTTCACTCAGGGACGGCTTTTCGAGGAAACGATTAATTCGTCCATCCGCGTCGGTAATAACTACGCCAAAATCGACAGGATTGGGTACACGAGTCAAAATCAAAGTTGCCTTAGACTTCTTTTCGCGGTGGAAAGCGATCGCCGCCTGGAGATCGAAGTCCGTAATGGCATCGCCACTAATGGTAATAAAAGTATCATCCAGCCACTGCTGAATATTTTTGACACAGCCAGCCGTCCCTAAGGGCTGTTCTTCTTCAACGGCATAGGTCATTTGTACGCCAAATTCGCTACCGTCTTGAAAATAATCCCGCATCACATCAGGCAGATAGTAGAGTGTGGCAATAATCTCTGTAATATTATGGCGTTTGAGCAGATTAATAATATGTTCGGCTATGGGGCGATTAAGAATTGGAACCATCGGCTTAGGAAGATCGCAGGTTAAAGGGCGTAATCTAGTCCCTGAACCCCCAGCCATTAAGACTGCTCGCATCATAACCCCCTTAAATTATCAGTTTGTTTATATTTCATTTTTTCTATATCCGTATCTTATTATCTGCAAGAAAATCGATTTCCCAAGGTGACAAAAATGGCAAGGTAATATATCTATACACACAGCCAGCTAGAATTAGTCAAAAAGTGATTTTGGCAATTGCTAGAATATAGCTGTCTTAGGTTTGTCTAGTTTATTGATATTGATATGCCTCAATTTCTTGGATTTGTCTTGTTAGTAGTCTATGTCGGTGGAATTTGGAAGTTTTTATCAGGTTATCGTCGTACTAACTTCAATGCTAGTCTGCCTGGGCGTATTACGTTAGCTCTATTATGGCCAGTGTTGCTGATTGGGAATAAATCCTATCGTCGCAACTTTAATAAAGCTCTTAAAGGGAGATAGGCAAGCTGCATCTTTATTGTCAGCGAGGCACGTTTTTTGAACATGAGCAGTCGAGTTTGGCTAATTGGCGGAACTAGTGATAGCGTAGCCATAGCTAGGGTTTTAGCTGAGTTAAATGCTGCTTTGGTAATTACGATCGCCACGGCGTCTGCCCAGGGTTTATATACAGAGCTGCCATCAGCTACTCCGATTGTGGTTGGCTGTATGGATTCGGCGATGATGCAGTCTTTTTGTCAGCAGCATCAGATTAAAGCTGTAATTGATGCTTCTCATCCCTACGCCGCGGTAGTTTCGCGCCAGGCGATCGCCGTAGCGGCTCAGTTGAACATTCCCTATTTACGCTATGAAAGAGCTACCTATCAAGCTGCTACAGAGGCTCACCGTAATTCTAACGTCATTGAGTTAAATAGTTTTGCCGAACTCTTAACAGGGGATTATTTAGGCGCTCGCCGAGTTTTGTTAACCGTTGGCTGTAAAGCCCTGCCTCAGTTCCAAGAGTGGCAAGAACGGGCGACTTTATTTGCCAGGGTGTTGCCTAAGATCGCATCTTTAGAAATGGCGATCGCCGCTGGCTTTACGAGCGATCGTCTAATTGCCGTCCGTCCACCGATTAGTCTGGCGATGGAAACGGCTTTGTGGCAGCAGTGGCGGATATCTCTCGTCGTCACTAAAGCATCGGGCAAGGCAGGGGGAGAAGATCTTAAGCGCCAGGTTGCCGCTAACTTGGGAATTCCTTTAATCGTCATTACTCGCCCGCAAATTACCTATCCCCAACAAACTTCAGACATCAAAGAAGTAGCAACTTTTTGCCAACCGTTAATTTGATTTGGCTCTTGAATATCTGATCTTTATCTCGCGCAAAGACGCTGAGACGCAAAGACGCTAAGAACTTGGGCGATTAATGAGTGTTGCAAGCTGTTGTTTGGTTGCTGTAGCTGCTGGTTCTAGATAATGCTGAGATTAGGATAGGGTTATGATGTAAGAAAACTTTACATTCTCCTCTCCTCAAGCGTAATGAAAATAAAACACCCGATTAATTTACACAAATTACTGACTTTTGCCGTGGTAATCGGCTTGATGGTTGGCTATCAAAACTTTACTGTTGCACCCTGGGTTTATCTTGCACTCCATGGTGGCTATGGTGTGATGTGGCTGATCAAGGACAGTCTGTATCCCGATCGCCAGTGGGAAGAAGAGATTTCTCTCCCTATGGGAATTAGCACCTTCATTTTGCTTGGTTCTTATTGGGTTGCGCCCTATCTGCTGATTAGCGGCGGAGTTCAGCCTAGTAACACTTTGATTGGTGTTGCGATCGCCACTAATTTATTTGGCGTATTTCTGCACTATGGTAGCGATGCGCAGAAGTATTTTACGCTCAAGTATAAAAAGGGTTTAATTACCGAAGGTTTCTTTAGCCGCAGTCGTAACCCTAACTATCTGGGCGAGATTTTAATTTATCTTGGTTTTGCTTTGCTGGCATGTCATTGGTTACCCTTGGTAATTTTAGGAGTATTTGCCGCGTTAATCTTCTTCCCCAACATGAAAAAGAAAGACGAATCTCTTTCTCGTTATCCAGAATTTGCAGCTTATAAAGAGCGATCGGGCATGTTGCTTCCCAAGCTGTTTGTGGGTAAAGCGGCGGAGACTAGAGAGACGGTAGAATTGGCAAATGATTAAGCAATTAACCTCTCCCTAGCCCTCTCCTGTGAGGAGAGGGAAGAATTTAATTCTGCAACACCACAATATTAAGTATCAGAGGGAGTTGGTTCGAGGAAGAAGGCTATGCCATCGGTAGTATCTATATCTAAATCGGAGAGTAGATCTAAAATTTCTTCTCTCTCGGCTGCCGTTGGCGTATAGAAACTTGCCTCTACTTCTGGGGCAAAAAAGCGATCGCTCCTAGTTCCCACTGGTAGCTGGTCATCATTTTGGATAATCCCCGTGCCGATACTATCGGTAATCACCGCCCCACCTGTTGCCCGACGCAAGCCAACATCAAAAGTTTCGCTAAATTCGGAACTTGTGTCGCCATTTATGGGTACAGAAATAGTCCGGGTGTCAGTATCGCTATCGAAAGTAAGCGTTCCCGTGACTCGCTCAAAATCCTGTCCGCTTCTGGCAGAACGATTAAAAGTGGTATATTCCACCGTCACTTCATCTTCTCTCTCTAAGTTTAAAGAATCCGAGAGGGTAACGGTAAATTCAGCATCGCTCTCACCCCGATCTCCTTCAATCACTTGCACGTCATCAATCGAGAGATAAAGCCCATATTCGTAAGCACCGATATCGACTTCATCGGTATATACACGGGGATTCCCGGCAACATCAGTATCATCTGGATCTGCCAAATCATTATTACCCGCATCTACCCCTGGAGAGTTTAGCTGTAGTCTAAAGTCGCCTTCATCTGGATCGACAAACAAAGGATCTTCGCCAATAATATTATTTTCAGCACTTCCCTCTAGTTCGCTAATATCTTGCTCGTCGAATTGATCGAACCGCCCCACGCCAGCAACAAGATTATTGCTTATATCTAGATCTGTAACGTCTTCTGTAAAATTGAAGAAAAACTTGAGCGAATCGATTCTTTCACTATCAGCAAAAATATTATTGCTTATTGTTCTATTACCAAACCTTCTGCTGCTCGTATCTCTAATGTCATCGCTATTTGCCCCTGCATCATTATCATAGAAGGTATTGCCGATAACATTTAGTGTGGTCAAACTGGTTGTGAATATTGCGCCACCGCTAACAGCCTGATTCTCGACAAATAAACTATTTAGAACTTCAAGGCTACTGCCTCCATTAATGTAAATCGCACCACCATTTGCGCTAGAAGAGTTGTTCGTGAAGACAACACTATCTATAGCCAGATCGGAGTCTCCCCCAATATAAATTGCGCCACCATTGTCAGCAGCAAAATTATCTTCTATTCGCAGATTTCTTAAGGTGGCGCTGGCACTCGAACGAGCATAAAAAGCTCCCCCAGTATTTAGTCGAAATCCACCATCAGATTGCCCTTTTGTAACTGTAAAACCATCAATTAAAGTGCTGCTGGGCGAGCCACCTATATCTACAACTTGATAGCTATTATCTGCCTGAGTATCAGCGCCAATATTCCCACTGAGTATAGTTTCGTTGTTTTCAATATCTCGCTGATTTAAAGTGGTCTCGTTACCCAGGAAGCCGCCGTAAACCCGAACTCCGTTATTGATTACAAAACTAATTTCACGATCGCTAGTTGTCGTTGGCACATATGTCCCTTCCGCTACCCAAATTTGGTCGCTAGCACCAGCAGCCGCTAGAGCATCCTGCAAGTCGGTATAGGCATCTCCCCAAGACTCGCCTGTTTCTTCACCGTCAGTTGCATCAGCATCAACGTAAATAATTGAATCTTCTTCCACTTTTCTATGCTCCTGTGTTTGATATTTTGAGTATGCTGGGTTTTATGGCAATGCGATCTGTCTGGCTACTAATCTCGTAATTATCCTTGTTCCCTCAAATAGGAGCAGTCAAAGAATTTGAACAGCACAAATTAGCCTCGATCTTTTGAAGCGATCGCCTTATGAGTAAATAATTTTTACTAGTAGCTCTGCCAGCAAATTGTTATTCGGAAGTACTGGTACTTAATGTCTTTAGCTTATATACAAAAGAGCTACGCAGGAAACAACTGTAATAATTTTGTAATTTTAGTTTGTGTTTCTTCGTATTTGCTGAATATAAGGAATAAGCAGCACTCATACAGCACAAAAACATCCAGAATTCACAAGATAATAACTATTTATTTATATTTAAAGCTGCTCAAAAAACGCACAAAAATAACAGCAAAATTGTCGCCAAAATTGCTGTTTAATAAATATTTTAT
>JBCBWB010000049.1:0-29889 GCA_039817275.1 Cyanobacteria bacterium J06648_1
TACCATTAACGCTCTATACCTAGCCGACGATGCCAACGATCCTAGCGAAGGCGAAGGTTTGATTAACGGTTCCTTTAGTGCAGGTGCGCAAGTAGTTGTAACTCCAATTGACAATTTGGATGTATCTGTTGCTTACGTTCGTAGCTACCAAACTTCTGGTGATGTCCAATTAACTGGTGGTACTGGTACTGATAATTCAGACGATACGCCATTTGGTGAAGGTGTAGACGTTATTGCCAATAGAATTGGTGCTGGTGTCAAATATGACCTGGGAGAAAGATTCGTCGTCTCTGGTTTCGGCGGTTACGCTGATGTTGAAGGTGTCGTTGATGGCGATAACCCTGATGGCGATGTCTGGACTTGGGGTGCTAACTTAGCAATTCTCGATATTGGTAGAGAAGGTGCTGTACTTGCTTTTGCTGGCGGTCAAATTCCTCAATTCACCACTAGTGAAGATATCGAAGAAGATGAAGATATGTCTTATCTTGCTGAAGTACTTTACAAGTTCCCAATTAACGACAGCATCCAAATTACTCCTGGTGCTTTCGCTGTATTTAATCCCAACAGCGACACTGATAACGATGTAATCTTCGTAGGCGCACTTCGTACAACCTTCCGTTTCTAAGATATAAGCTTGAGCATTGATATTTTGCTCACAGTTATATTAAGCAAGGTCTTTGACCTTGCTTTTTTCGTGCAGAGATAGGGGGCGTTAACTTTTCGTTAACCTTATCTTGTTTTCTAAGTAAACAAAACGAGCTAAATTAATGTAGCGATAGAAACAAAAAGTAAAATCTTGTCCGTTTCCCTCGCAATTGTGCCGTCAACATCGGTTTATTTACCAAGCAAATAACCAGATCAATATATATGGTTTCTACAGTTTTTTTTAAACGCAAAGCTTTATTTGCTCCCGTTCTTGCCCTATCTTTGGGTCTTGCTGGCTGCGGTGGCGGTCAGACTGCTGGAGAAGGCGGCGAATCAGTATCTTTAGCTGGTGCTGGAGCAAGTTTTCCCGCACCTCTATATCAAAGATGGTTTTCTGAATACAACAAGGAAAACCCCAACATCGAAGTTTCCTACCAATCTGTCGGTAGTGGTGCGGGGGTAGAACAGTTTACTCAGGGTACAGTGGACTTCGGTGCCAGTGATGTCGCCATGAAAGACGAAGAGATTGACGCGGTAGCAAGAGGAGTGGCTTTATTACCGATGACAGCAGGAAGTATCGTCTTAGGGTACAACTTAGCAGACGTACCTGAGCTAAAGCTTTCCCGTCAAGTTTATGCAGACATTTTGCTAGGCAAGATTACAAAATGGAACGATCCTGCGATCGCGGCGATCAATCCTGATGCTAATCTACCAGATAGTGATATCACCGTAGTTTATCGTTCTGATGGTAGCGGTACAACTGGAGTGTTTACGAAACACCTCGAAGCAATCAGTCCAGAATGGGCAGAAAAAGTGGGCAGCGGTAAGACGGTAGAATGGCCTACTGGTGTGGGTGCCAAAGGAAACGAAGGTGTTACCGCCCAGATTTTGCAGACGGAAGGTTCTTTGGGCTACATTGAGTATGGTTATGCCAAACAACAGCCTAATATCTTTACGGCAACTCTAGAGAATAAAGCTGGCAACTATGTCGCCCCCTCTGGAGAAGCCGCCTCTGAAGCTCTAGGCGCCGCAACCCTGCCTGAAAATCTTAGAGCCTTTGTGACCGATCCTGAAGGAGAAAATTCTTATCCCGTTGTGACCTATACCTGGTTATTGGCCTACGAGAGCTATGATGACCCTGAAAAGCTTCAGGCATTTAAAGATGTAGTTAATTGGTCTTTGACCGATGGTCAGGCTTTTGCCGAAGAACTAGGCTATATTCCTTTACCTGATAATGTCGTCGAGAAAGTACAAAATAAGCTAGACACAATTCAAGCCCAGTAATTAAGATCAATTCGCCATTACTCTTTATACGTTCCCCGTCATGTTTGATGGGGAATTCTTGTCTCTATTCTAATTTTGCCTATAGGTCTTATGATATAGATAGTTGACGATCCAAAATATTGTTAACCATTTATTTGATTGCAGGCTATAAAATTGCGATCGCATCATCCGATTCGCTCAAGCATAAATTTTTAGCCTATAGCTTGCCGCAGCATAATCCATCGACCTTATGTCAGAAAACAAACAACTATTGCTAGTAGACGACGAGCCTGGGATCAGAGAATCGGTACAGGCATATCTAGAAGACAATGACGGCTGGAGCGTTGCCGCCGCCAGCAATGCCGACGAAGCATGGCAAAATATCGAATCCCAGACTCCCGACCTGATTATTTCCGATATTATGATGCCAGAAGTCAATGGCTATCAGTTTTTGGCTAAATTGCGCGAAGATCCTCGCTACCGTTCTATTCCTGTAGTTTTCCTGACCGCTAGAGGTATGACCAGCGATCGCATCCAGGGCTATGAGGCAGGCTGTGATGCCTATCTTTCCAAGCCTTTTGACCCTGATGAGCTGGAAGCGATCGTCAAAAATTTACTGTCTAAAGCTCCTTCAACGACTGGAGGAGGAGAAAGCAGTGCCGAGCTAGAAAAAATTACCAAAGAATTAGTCGAGATCAAGGCTAAACTAGACGATAAGCTTGGAGGTACGGGAGGCATTACGGTAACTCCGCCACCAATTAAGATCGATCTAACCCCCAGAGAGCAAAGCGTTTTAGATTTAGTGGCTCAGGGATTAATGAATAAAGAAATTGCTCGTGAATTAAATACCAGCGTGCGCAATGTCGAGAAATATGTCAGCCGCTTATTTGGCAAGACAGGAACCAATAGTCGTACTGAGCTAGTACGCTTTGCCCTGCAACATGGGTTAACTCAGTGATGCATGATCGGCGATCAAGAGCGGGAAAATTAATATCTTATAATGCCACGCTCTCTACTGAAGACGTAATAAATAATCAGATAGAATTGAAAGGAATTTATTAAGATCTTTTTTAGAAATCAACTAAAACTTCAATTTCCAGATGATAGCCGATCCTATTTTCTCAAATATGATACTAACCAATTATTTAGGTGCTTTTCTGCCGCCCATTGCTTTAGACAGTCTGTTTTCAACTCAGGGTGTAATGGTGATGCTGCTAGTTGCCTATGCGGGAGCGATGTGGATGTTTCTCAGTAGCGCTCCTAAAGTCTATACTGTCATGGTATCAGACTTACAAAATGCCCAGCGTTTTTATGAAGGTCTCCTAGATTTACCTGCCGCAGATGTACCACTGCACTATTACTACAATTACGAGCAGGCGATGGGAGCAGGAGGATTAGATCCGCTCTATATGTCGGCAACTCCTAGCAGTTCTACTCTCAACGGTGCCGATGGACTGTGGTATCAGCTCCGAAAAAACACCCAACTACACATCATTGCTGGGGCGAGTGGAGGATATAAAGAACGTCAACGCCACGTTTGTTTTGATCGCGATTGTTTAGAGGCTTTATTACTAAGAGTGCAGTCTAGAAGGTTGAAATACAAAATTCGTCGCGATCAACCTCTGAATTTTTTGGTTAAAGACATTGATAATCAGACTATTGAAATGGCGGAAGTTTCCAATTAATTAGAAGTTTTATCAGCTCAGAATGACTAGCAATCCTGCTCTGTATATAGCAAATTTTACCTAGATAAAAGATTATGTTCTAGCTGCTTAAGCTCTATTTAAGTGGCTATTTTTTTTGTAAAAACACAGGTAAATATAAATAATAGTAAATATGACATTTCAAGCAACATGAAGTTAAGATAAAGCCACATATTTTAACTTTATTATTGTTATGAGTAAAAGAATAAATAGTAATGGTAGAAGAGTTTTCTTGCTGGGCTTGGGAGGTCTGGGAGCAGCAACTCTGATTCATCAGCTAGATAATAGCCCTGTATCTGCTCAGGGGATCGAGCAAGAGCTGCATAATAAAAGAAGTAAAAATCAAGGCGGAAAAAGCTTGCGCCAAATGGCTGCGGCAAAAGGAATTATGTACGGTGGATTTCATCAGCGATCGCCAAATGATTTTCCGCAAGATGCCAAATTTCAACGAGCTTTCTTAAACGATTATGGCTTGATTGTGGGCGGTTTTTTTGGCGTTACCGTTGGACCTTTTGGTGCCAATAATTATAACTTTAGTCAAATAGATCCCTTCTTTAACTTTGCTCAACAAAACAATTTGGCTTTCCGTGGTCATCCGATGCTATGGACTCAATTTAATTCTCCTTGGATGGTCGAAAAGTTTAAGTCTAGCAGTACGACTAGTGCCGAAATCAATGAGATCTTAATCAATCATGTTTCTAACCTAGCTCGCCAATATGTGGGTCAGGTAAGTTCTTGGGATGTAGTAAATGAGGTAATCAATGTTGAAGACGGTAGAGCCGATGGCTTGAGAGATACTAACGTTAGCGGCGTTAATGGCGAGAAGTTTCCTACCTGGCTCAATTTCTTGGGAGTAGACTATATCAAGCGTGCTTTCGAGATTGCTCATGCTACCGATCCTCAAGCAAAATTAGTGCTTAACGAAACTAGCTTGACCTATAGTGATGCCTCTAATAATAGTTATTGGGAACAGCGTCGCGATGCCTTACTCAAGCTGCTAACCAAACTCAAGTCTGAAGGCGCACCCGTTCATGCTTTAGGAATCCAAAGTCATTTATTAGCTCGATTTAACAACCGTTTTGACGGTAATAAGTTCCGTCGTTTCCTCAAAGAGGTTGCGGATTTAGGTCTAGAAATTATTATTTCCGAGCTAGATGTCAGTGATGTCGAGCTGCCAAAAAATATTCAGGCTCGCGATCGCATTGTGGCAGAATCTTATTATGAGTATCTTTCCGTTGTCTTAGATGAGCCTGCGGTGACTACGGTAGTCAACTGGGGACTAAATGATCGCTATACTTGGCTGAGTGACTTTGCCCCCAGAAATGATGGCGCAGAAGTGCGACCTCTGTTGCTAGATCGGCAGTACAATAAAAAGCCTGCTTGGAAAGCGGTTGCTAGAGCAATTAGAGAAGCTCCCAAGCGTTAGAGCGTAACATTGCCCAATACTTTTGCCCAATACTTGGGTGCAGCAAGCAGAGAAAACTACGGTACAATCCTTTCTCTACTTGCTTCTTATTTTTTGGTTTTTTGAGATTAAGATCGACTTAAAATTGATACTTTTTAAGATTCTTTAATCTGGCTGATATAATAAAAAGTTCTGAGGTGCAGAGCAAAATCGCCACATCAAAACAGGTAATCGATATAGGAGAATTTTAGTAAAACAATGGCAAAGCGCGTATCCGTAGTCTTAAATCAGAGCGTCAGTAAATTAGGTCGCGATGGGGATCTAGTTGACGTATCTCCTGGTTATGCCCGTAACTATCTTATTCCCCAAGGTTTAGCGAGTGTTGCTACCAAGGGAATTATCCAGCAGGTAGAGGTAAGAAGAGAAAAAGAAAGACAGCTAAAACTAGCCGAGAAACAGGCAGCAGAAAACAAAAAAGTTGCTTTCAAAACTATTGGTAAGTTAACCATTCGCAAGCAGGTTGGGGAAGAAAACGCCATCTTTGGTACTGTGACAACCCAGGAAATTGCCGACGTAATCAAAGAGCAGGCGGGGATTGAAGTTGATCGCCGTGGCATCGAAGTTCCCGATGTCAGCACTACTGGCGACTATCAAGCCGAGGTCAAACTGCATCCTGAAGTTAGTGCCACCGTTGATTTCCAAGTTATTCCCCTATAACAATTTCGGAAAATATAAGCGGTATCAATAGAATAATTACTTGCTGGAGGTTGAGAAACTATAGTTTTCTTGGTCTCCATTTCTGTCTTTTACTCCCAAATTCTTCAGCTTCGATAGTCATTCCCAATCTAAAACTAGTACTATCTGTTAGCTGGACTGTTGATGTTATGCCCTTATGGTACTGTTGACTATTAGCTGCTTTTCGTCCACCAAGCCAGACCATAAGCTTGAATCGGCTCGTTAAATCGGTGACGATGATAAACGCGAATTTTATAGCGTCCTGTTTGGGATATAGGGCAAAAGATATGTTCAATACTGTCTTCAAAGCTAGAAGAGGCGCAGACATTCCTCATGTTACTTTCTTCATCAAGGGGTAAAAGATAAACGTCTAAATTATTCAAACCGCGATCGCGAAACGTTTCCCCCACATCATATTGCTGATTGCGATTAAAGTCATTGAGAGTAACTAGGCGATTCCAAACCAAAGTGATCGCGGCATGACTGCCCGCGACCAAAGGCTCTGCCAACTCATATTCTTGGTACTCATGAGCGGCAACTTCACCGTAGTCCCAACCCAAGGAAGCAACGGGCTGCTGTGGGTGTGCTTCTCCCGCACTAAACTGACGATAGGCTCGCCAGGCATTGAGCTGTCCCGTCCCCATTTGAATATCTAAGGGAATACGGGGATTAACATAGGCATCGGCATCATACCAAGTATGGTTCTTTTCGCCCCTAACAGTACGCTCCATGTCTAGCAGCAAACCATCACCGCGATCAGCAATTTTATCCGCTGAGTTAAGTAATACCGCTTTCATAACCTGATGGCGACGAGCATCGAGGCTCCAGCCAGGCGCTTTTGACCGCAATTGGCGATCGCCATATTCTTGTAGTAGAGCCACTGTCCCGGTGATGTGAGGTGCGGCAAAGCTAGTACCGCTAACCTGGTCTATTTCTCCTTTGTGATTATGGACGGATATCTGTCCTCCAGGAGCCAAGAGACTTACGGCGCGACGCTCTCCAGCATTAATTTCTTTTTTGATAAAGCTGCGACCAATACCCAAAGGTAAAGCGCTCAAGTTAGCGAAATCTACTTTACTAAATTTGCCGTCTCGTTTCATCGTATAGGCAGTGGTAACGCCATTAAAGTTGTCTGTGGGAATGGGGATTCCTCCTTTACCCTGATTTCCCGCAACTACATATAAAACATCATGCTCTCTGGCTGACCAATCAATACAGGAGGTTAGTAGCGCCTTTCCATCTAGCTGTGCATCATCTCTATCATCTCGTTCGAGAGACTCGCCAAAACTAAAGTTAATTGCTCGAACATCCCCACTATTTTGTAGCGCCACATGCTGGCTAGCCAAACATTCATGGGGTTGTCCGCCATGGCTCAATGAACCCACCGCGGAAGAATATAGTTCGGCTTGGGGTGCAATGCCCTTAAGACGCTTATCTCTGGCAATCATTACGGAGGCAACCATGCTGGCATGGTCATCAGCATTTTTATCAGGTATGGGAGGCTGATTGCGGTAAAAAACAGCGCTCGGAGAAATATTTTCTAGGATATTGGCAGCTTTATCTTTTCCCCACTTGATCGGGCGACCGACCTCTACCTGACCAATACCAATCTTGCGACCTAATAAATTATAAGGAGGCTGGTGTAATAGCAGAGCATTCACGCCGTTTTTGCCTACAGAATCATTTAATGCCACGACAGGAGCAACTAACAAAAAAATGCTGGCAAAAACTCCGAACCCTAATTGCTTACTCATATTATCTGCTCAACTACTGTCGGATCTTACAACTTTATTAGCGTAATTACCGTAATAAGTGCGTTCTTCCCTTGCCAAAATGATGTAATGTAAGCTAGAAGTATGTCAGGTTTTTTTCGTAAACTTCAGGCTAAGAATATTTTAGATCGAGCCAGACGAAATCTAACTGTACTAAATTATTTAATCTCAGCATAATAGGCAATATTGAGCGTATGACAAAGCAAGTTGCGCATCCCATGATGAAATTGCAACGGAAGGTATCTTCCTTAGTAGAATCAAACATCATCAACCCAGAAGACCGCATTGGTAAAATTGCCCTATTGTTGGGCAGTGACTGGTCACATTGGAAAAGTGAATTATCAGACTTTGACTTTTCCCCCCAGGATCGAATTAGTGAGCTGCTGCTGGTAGAAGACTGGGACGAAGAATAACTGCCTGAGGCAGTTTGGCTACCTATAGTCACATTAAATCCTGATCCAGACTAAAGGCAATGGGACAGGGCAGCGGCAAGTTCTTCAGCGGTTTGATAGCGATCTCTTGGTTCTGGCTGGCAGGCAGTATTAAGCACCTGACCGAGGTTGGTTGGCAGGTTAGGAATATTATCAATATCAAATTCAAACTTATTGCTTTGATAGCGATAATATTGCATGGGTGCTTTACCCGTCAGTAAGAAAATGATTGTTGTCCCAACACCATAAATATCCGATTGAGGACAAGGCTTGCCGCGATATTGTTCGGGGGCGCTATATCCTTCTACACCAATACGAGTCTCTAAAGCCGTACCCAGTTCTTTAACTGCACCAAAATCTAGCAGCATCAGACGACTATCTAAGTTTCTCAGCATGAGGTTAGCTGGTTTAATGTCACGGTGAATCAAAGGTGGCTCTAGATTATGTAAATAGCCCAAAATATCGCAGATTTGGATCATCCAGGCGATCGTTCGTTTGGGGTCAGTCGCCCCTCTCTGGTTAACAAACTGTTCTAAATTATGACCGTGGATCAACTCCATCACAATATATTTGCGATTGTTTTCCACGAAAAAATCATAGTATTTGGGAATGCCAGGATGCTCTAGTGACTTTAAAATTCGCGCTTCGCGTTCAAACAGTTCTCTGGCTTTGGCAATGCGAGCCATGTCTGCATTCATTTCCTTAAGCACCAACAACATGGGTGCATTTTGTACCGTGCGGTTACGATCCCAGGCTAGATAGGTCGTTCCCATGCCCCCTCTACCTAGAGTCCGCAAGATTTGATAGGAATCGACAAAATGTTCTTCGTCCACAATTGGCTGCCCACAGTGACGACAAAATATGCTGCCATCGGGATTATCTTGGTGAGCGCAAACTTCAGGACTGCTGAGAATATTCGTTTGCTCTAGCTCAGGTTGATTTTTTGCGAGGCAAGATTCTAGTTCAAATTTAAATACTGGACCATTCTCTGCTAGGCGAATCAAATCATCATGGTTAACAACTGCCTCGGTAACAAAGCTGTTGTTGATCAGAGTTCCGTTGGTGCCTCGACTAATTAGCTGCCATTTTTCTTCCTGGGGATCGATCAAAGTCAGCTCTAAATGCTGGCGAGAAACTTGAAAATAACCATGAAGTACAATGTCGTTGTTTTGAGCACGACCGATCCGAATTACTGATTGCTCAGAAAATTCCCACTGCTGTAGCGGTTGGTTGGTTTGCGGCTCCAGTAGCGTAAAAATGACCATATTGGGCAATCTATACAGTTAAATAACCATCTCTAAAATAAAAATATGAGCCAATCATAACTTCTAAAACTTGCAAAATGAAACTTGTAAACTTTTAAAAATCAGGCTTTAATTTAATTCTAAGCAGAACAGCGGTAATGTTGTCGTGTCCATTGTGTTCGTTTGCCAAGTCAATCAACTTAAAAAGACCGTCTTGTAGATTAGCATCAGAACTAATCAAGGGTTCTAAATGTTCTAACCAGTTGTCCTCAATGAAATCGTTATCAGAAAGACCGTCAGAACAAAGCAATATTAGACAGTCTTCGGTAATATCTATAAACTGAATATCTGGTCGAACGCAGCTGTTGTCCCTCGGACCTAATGCTTGGGTTAGCTGATAGGCATCAGGTCTACCGTAGGCTATTTCTGGCTCAACGCCACGATTAACTTCCCTTTGACCGACCTCATGATCCAGGGTTAGCTGTTCGAGTCCCTGCTTACGGCTAAGGCGATAAATACGGCTATCTCCTACATGAGCGATCGCTAGCTGAGTATCCTGGACTAATGCCATGACTAGGGTCGTACCCATCCTGCCGCTACCAGAGCGAGAATTATCAATATTGGTCTGATACAAAGCCTCGTTCGCCAATAGTACCCCAGACTCAATCGTGTCGTGGTCGGGAAAATCTGCTTGCCAGTGAGTTTGAAAGTATTTTTGTAGACTAGCGACTGCCATGGCGCTAGCAACCTCTCCTGCGGCATGGCCTCCCATACCGTCGCAAACAATATACAAACCTCTGACTCTCAGATTGTTTTCGGTGTTATTTTCGGTTTTCTCAACGGTAGTTTGAACTCCAAAGAAATCTTCGTTGTGGTCTCTTTGAACTCCAATATCTGTGCAACAAGCATCGCTAAGATCTCGCAGCTGCATTGGAATCATTGCCGTTGCCTGCTCTTCAAACTCACTTGAATACATCATATCCTCGTCATCTGCTTCATCAAAGAAAATGTCAGCTTTAGAGGCGATCGCCGCAGATTCGGCTATTTCAGACTCAGTATCAAGATCAGGATCAGAATCTGTCGTACTAACATCTGTACTAGCAAGATAAGATTCCGCAGTATCTTCCGACTCATCTAGACCAAGGTTGTGTAGTTCTAATCGCAGCTGCTCAATTTCGACAATTTCGCCCACGATCATCTTCTCGAGCAGCAAATTTAAGTTATCTAAATAATCTAAATGAGATTCAGCCAGACAAAACTGCCAGGTCTGAGCCAAGTCTCTCAAGGTGGGAGATTCGTCTGCGTCCATATATAGCTGCTGTAAACAAAAAGCCTGATCCTCATCAATACGCAGGTTCTCGTTAATCAGCAAGCTTTGAGCGCAGCTAATTCGCGCCAATGGTTCCCAAAGCTTTGCCATTTCGTCTAGAAACCAGACAATCTGGGGCAAGGGCAGCTTTTGCTGTGACCATAATTCGGTAACTAATTTCCAATCTGAACGATCTGGAAGCAAAACAACTCCTTTATCTCGCTGTTGCCAAGCATCATAAATTTTGGGAATGGTGGGAGTATATCTTTCTAAAATCAGATAAGGCAGGGCATGGGTGGGTAGCCCAACCAAATTCCAGTATTCAGTTACTGCTAAATATGAATCGTTTAAATCTTGGCTTAGTTCAGCAAATAAATCCATTTGCTGCTTTTGTAAAGTTGCCAAATGGGATTTCTGCCGAGGATAGTGGTCAATTACCTTGCCTTGAAGAAAAGACTGATTGGGGTCATGTTCTTCGTGGTCAAATGGACCAGCAGCATTGGCTTCTGCTTTGACCGCATAACGATTATGGGTTTGTTCGCTATCCTCTTGAATCTGAAGCTCTGGAATGCTTTTAGACTGGCTATAGGCAAATAAATCAGCCAGACTCACAATTTCTAGCTCGGATGAATCGCTCGCGGCGACGCTTACCTGAGCTAGTTCTGGTTTACTATCAAGCTGCTCTGAGGTTGGTGATTGGGAAATTATTGCCCATAAGACAGTATGATTAGCAGCGCCACAGTTATCGCAGATTTTGGCTTCAAGGGGAATATCTACTCCACACTGACAACAAGCTTTATGAGTCAAAGAAACACCGCAACTTTGGCAAAATCTATTTGCCTCTGGGTTTTCAAATTCACACTGGGGACATATAAGCATACTGTATTTCCCTAAATATAGTTAATCTGCCTACATTGAACTGGTTTTTCTGAGATAAATTAGATTTAAAGTCACGCCGCTAATATATTCAATGATTCAAACATAAAAACTTACAGCTTGTAATCAAGCTTGAATAAAGAGTCATTATTTCGATCGAGCCAGGGCGTAAAAATAAAAATAAAAATAAATTTATGAGGCATAGTAGATCGACATTAGTAAAATAATGCGATCATATTTTGCAATCTTAGCTCATCGTCTTTTTTTGGCAATGTTCTGATAGGTAATTGCCACTTTTTGTTGCCCTCCATTTACACTGTTGGTCAGAGATACATCTCTTATCTTTAATCTGAGCCTAGTCTGCCTGAAATCTTATTGATTCCCCAGGTTACAAACGCACCTAAAAAGAGAATGCCAATGGCGGGATTAAACACAGGTATCCACAGACGATACCACAGGTCAAATCCTAAGGGGATATTTAGATAGCGACCAGCTACGGCGATCGCAAACCAGAGAAAGCCGAATAAGACGACAAATACGTCGGCAACTAGAAGGCGATTGAGCCAAAGCACTATTGTTTCTTTCATCTTGCTTCCCTTATTGTTTGAGTTTTCTCAATCATAGATTTTTGTGCTGTTTTCCCAGAATAGTCAACCGAGAATGGCAGCTTGAGGAGTGAGAGTTGCCGACCAAACATCTAAATCTGCTAAAGAGCGATCGCGATACTGACCATATCTTTCGCGCTTGTTTTTAACTCGCTCGGGCAAGGGGGGAATAATGCCAAAATTGGGCGGCATCGGCTGAAAATGCTTGGGCGAGGCAGAGCTAATAAACTCAAATAAAGCGCCCATCATGGTTGTCTCTGGCATCACTACAGGCTGTTGACCTCGTGCTAAACGAGCGGCATTGGTTCCTGCTAGCCAGCCGCCAGCCGCAGCCGCGGTATAGCCTTCCGTACCGATCAGTTGTCCTGCGGCGAGAACCTGGGGCTGATGTTGAAACTGAAGAGTCGCATCCAGTAACTGGGGTGAGTTAATAAAAGTGTTGCGGTGCATCACTCCCATGCGAACAAACTCCGCCTGTTCTAGACCAGGAATGAGACGAAAAACTCGCTTTTGCTCGCCCCAGCGCAAGTTCGTTTGAAAGCCGACCATGTTCCATAACTGTCCTGCTTTATCTTCCTGACGCAGTTGAACGACGGCATAGGGACGCTTCCCCTTATTTTCGGGAGCGCGGAAATCGCCCAAGCGCGCATCAAACAAACCTACAGGCTTTAAAGGACCATAACGCATGGTGTCTTCTCCTCGCTGGGCTAGTTCTTCAATTGGTAAACAGCCTTCAAAAAACTTGGCAGTTTCTCGCTCGAAATCTTTTAATTCTGCCTGCTCCGCTGCGCCCAATTCCTGCTGAAACTGGAGATACTGCTCTTTGTTCATAGGGCAGTTGAGATAGGCAGCCTCTCCCTTATCGTAGCGGGAGGCTAAAAACGCTACATTGCGATCAATTGATTCTCCCACAATTATGGGGCTGGCGGCATCGAAAAAGCTCATATATTCCATGCCCGTAAACTGCTGAAGATTCTGTGCCAGCTCTGGGCTAGTCAATGGTCCTGTTGCCAAAACCACGATCGCATCGGCAGGAATTTCGTTGATTTCGGCTCGCTTGAACTCCACTAAGGGATGACTGGCTAAGGCACGGGTTAAAGCACCGCTAAACACACCCCGATCAACCGCTAGCGCTCCACCTGCGGGGACAGCATGGCGATCTGCCATGGCAATAACCTGAGAACCCAAACGGCGTAATTCTGCGTGGAGTAAACCCGCCGCGCGATCGCTGTTCTTCGCACCAAAGGAGTTGCTACAGACTAACTCGGCTAATTCTTCGGTGTGATGAGCTGGAGAAGTACGAACGGGGCGCATTTCATAAAGAGTTACTGCTACCCCTGCCTGGGCGATTTGCCATGCGGCTTCTGTTCCTGCTAAACCGCCCCCAATGACGATTACACTCTTTTGAGTCATATTTTTTTATTCTGCCCGATTAACATCTTTGCAAGTCACAGATTACTCCGCGCACAAAGCGGAGCTTTGCCAGTCTCCTTCGGAGACGATGAGGCATTAGCCTCGCAAACGACGGAGCCTGCTGTGACCGTTGGTCAGTAGTTTCTAGGCTAATCATACAAAGAAAGCCGATAGATTGAGGAATATGCCAATAATCCCTTAATGAATTGGTATTTGAAGTAAATTAAATCCCACCAATAAATGTAAAATAACCCTGGCAGATTTCTGATGCCTAGACTCAGATTGAAAATTGAACTAGCAGGCGATCACAATTTCGATCATAATCGCCTTGTCCACTGATTTAATCATGGTTACTGCTTACTCTGACCTGCTTAAGCTTTGCTAAGTAGGATTAAGAAGATGCGGGAGATCTATTCACAGTTTTCTCATTACCGAATAAAGCAGCTTGCCAATATGATAGGGTTCCCAGAACAAAAGACAATCCCGCATAAAAGTAGTAGAGCCAATGTAGCGGGATCACCTTGACGGCAAACCAAACCCCCCGTTTTTGGGCAAAAAATTGATATACATTCCAGTTGAGCAGCAGGAGCAAAGGAATGAGAATTAGAGTTGGTAATATGGCGCTATTAACAATCAGGCTGGCAGCAAGACAAAACAACAAACTGTAAATCGCCATAACGCTAACTCTATCGCTAGTTTGTAAATTCAAGTCATTGATTCGATTTGATTGATTACTCAGCAACAATTTTGTCCAAGGAATCCCGCGAGCAAATACATCTGTCTTAATTAAGCCAAAAAGCTTCCAGGCTTTGTGGTGCTTGACCTGTAGTTCTTTAGCTAAATAAATTCTGGCTCCAGTTTGCTTGAGACGATAGCCCAAGTCAATATCTTCAATACTAGGACGAGGATAACGCTCAACATCAAATCCATCTAATGCCAAAAATAGTTCGCGCTTAACTATCCCAAAGCCAGACCAAAAAGTAGAAGCATCCTCACTTCCCTGTTGATGAACATAATGGTGCATCAGGTTTTTGTATTGGGCAATAAAATTGCTGGCAGCAGGAGAATCATCATAAGAGCCAAATAAAGCATCGATCTGGGGTTGCGACTGAAGCTTCTTCGCCAAATCGGCGATCGCATCATGACAGACTTCGCAGTCAGCATCAATAAAGCATAAATATTTTCCTTGAGCTACTTTGGCACCGAGGTTTCTCGCAGCACCAGGACCTTCTCTACCACTAGTGGTCAAAATTTTGGCTCCAAATTGCTGGGCTATAGCCACCGACTTATCCGTAGATCCATCATCAACTACAATTAGTTCATAATCAGAAAATTGCGATCGCGAAATTGCCAGGAGGCTGCAAATAAATGGATAGCCACCATTATAAACAGGGGTGATGATAGAAATTAAAGGAGAGTATTCCATTGCTTTTAAGTATTATTATTATTAGCTTTAAAATAAAATAGGCTTGGTTCTTGTTTGGCTCTTAACCTTATATTTTTCAGATGTATTAATTATTTAATAAGCCAGTAATTTGACATAAATTATTCGCAAAACACGGAACAATATTTATGAAAATTAGTGCTTTTTCTGCTATCTGTAGCAATTAGAGATATCGTAGTTCAAGAGAGTTCCTGTTACTTATGTTGCTGAAAGAATCAAGTAATAGAACTTTTAAATCTCTATGTTATGTCCAATTTGTTAAGACTAAGGGATTTCTTTGAGTTAACGCTTTAATCTAAGCAGTAGTGGGTATCTAACGTCAACCCCAATAGGTTAGATAAATTTTAGTTTACAATAACTTTATAATGAAAACCGAGAAAGTAGCTTATTTTAAGCTTATACGGACAGTTTTTGTAAAAAATAGGTGAAGTCCAGCTAATTACTCTACACATTAGATAATTAGTGCCATATGATGGTTGACATAAGTAAGCAACTAGTCTCTGTCAAAAATCATGATGCAGCTTGGCATTAGCCAAATGTAAAGTGCTGGCAAGCTAGTTGAGAATCAAAATCTTTTAGTAATTTACTCACTCTTTTTTCTGGATTACCACGTTCAAAAAAAGAATGATGTAGTGCAATTTACCAAATTTAGATTATTTAGAAATATTCTTTTTTCGATCCTCAAACTATTCTACAAAATCATGCGTACTCAATATACCCAGGATTTATAATAGTTTTTAGAGATTGACATTTATTGAAGTATTGCCGGTTAAACTCGTCTGCCAAGTATTTATAATTTGCCAAACGATAATTGCCTCTACAAAATAATAACCAACGCAAAGTTAATATCAAGGCAAAAAGCTTAAAACCATGAATAATCATAGTAACCATCAGACGGTAATTATTGGCGGAGGACCGGCTGGTTTAACCACAGCTTATGAATTAAGTAAGCACGGCAGAAAATCAATCGTGTTTGAAAAGGCGGATCGAGTCGGGGGTATTTCTCGTACTGAAACCTACAAAGGATACCGTTTTGATATTGGTGGGCACCGTTTCTTTACTAAAGTTGGTGAAGTAGAGCAAATTTGGCAAGAAGTCATGGGTCAGGAATTTATCAAAGTTCCTCGGATGTCAAGAATCTATTACAACAACAAGTTTTTTAGCTATCCTCTAGAGCCATATAATGCCTTAGCTAACTTGGGTCTGATCAACAGCACTTTAATTTTGTGGAGCTATTTCAAAGCCAAGGTAAAACCAGACCCTATAGAAGAAAACTTTGAGCAGTGGGTTTCTAATCGCTTCGGCAAACGTCTGTTCAATACTTTCTTCAAGACCTATACGGAGAAGGTCTGGGGCATTCCCTGTACGGAAATTAGAGCAGATTGGGCAGCACAGCGGATTAAGGGACTGTCACTCAAAAAGGCAGTAGTCAACGCTTTATTCGGCAGCAATGATACCAAAACTTTAATCAAAGAATTTAACTATCCCATGTATGGTCCTGGGCAAATGTGGGAACGCTTTCAACAAATCTTGGACAGCAAAGGTTCTCCCGTTGAGCTACATACGGAAGTGACCGAAGTAGCCCGAGACGGCGATCGCATTACTAGCGTGACAATCCAGCAAAACGGCGAAACTAGCAAGGTGACAGCAGATAACTACGTTTCTAGTATGCCCGTATCTTTGCTACTCAAAAAGATGAATCCCGCTCCCCCCGCAGCGGTACTCAAAGCGGCCAATAGTCTCAAGTATCGCGACTTTCTGATCGTCTCAATTGTGGTAGACCAGGCTGAACTATTTCCTGATAATTGGATCTATATTCATAGTCCTGAATTTAAGGTAGGTAGAATCCAAAACTTCAAAAACTGGAGTAAAGCGATGGTTCCCGACCAGAACAAAACCTGTCTGGGAATGGAATACTTCTGCAATGAGGGAGACAAACTATGGCAAATGTCCAATGATGAGCTAGTCGCCTTAGCTAGCAAAGAAGTCAAAGCTTTAGGATTAGTCGATCCCGAAGTTAAGATTGAAGACGGCACCGTAATTCGCCAGTTCAAGGCTTATCCTGTATATGATGATGAATATCGCCGCAATGTAGATATTATTCAGGAATATATTCAAACTTTTAAAAATCTGCAAACAGTCGGACGCAACGGCATGCACCGCTACAACAACAGCGATCATTCGATGCTGACTGGCTTACTGGCAGCTAAAAACATTTTGGGTGAAAATCACGATCTGTGGAACGTCAACGTCGAGCGTTCTTATCATGAAGAGTTCACCAACAGCAAAGATGCCTATTCAAACCTAAAAAGACCAGTTTTAGCTGTATCCAACTAAGTCCGCTTGAAAAGCATTCTACTTACACAAAAAGCGTCAGTTTATTTCTGTTGTCTATTAGGTGGATCGAAACTTTGGGACAACTCTAGGTTTTTTGACAGCTACAGAGTGTAGAAGGTAGAGTGCTTTAGCTCAGTTCCGTCAAATAATAATTAAACTTTGTAATTCTACCCTGCGGTCGCTAATCATCTCGACGATAGCAATGAGGGGTTAGCTGAACTTTTGCATGATTTCAAAAGAAGTATCCGAACATAATTAATTACTGGCTCACATTATTTACAATTTTTATAAGACCAAGATTTATTATTTTTTGGGAGATGTGTAATTAACTTCCTATAACTATTTAGAGAAAATTTTATCAAAAATAGCGTTAACAATCTCACAATTATGAGCGAGATATTATTAAGCATAATTATTCCAACCCACAATCGCCCGAAGCTACTGCCTCGTGCCGTTAAAAGCGCTTTATCTCAAACCGTAGAAAGCTTTGAAGTTATTGTTGTAGATGATTGTTCTACCCAACAAATAGATTTACCAGAACATTCTCGTCTGAAAATCATACAGCTCAAAAAAAATAGTGGCGTTTCGGCAGCTAGAAATATAGGTGCTAAAGCGGCAAGAGGTCGCTGGATAACTTTTTTAGATGATGATGATGAGCTATTGCCTAATATGGCGCAAATTTCTCTAGAAGCGTTAAAAAATAGTCTTACATTACCAGTCCCTATTGCGGTAGTCTCAGGAATCGAAGTTATCAATCGCGAAGGAAAAATAATTCAGACTCGTATACCTCCGACATTACCTCGTGGCTCGCATTTTGGTCTAGAAGAAATAAAACCGTCTCAATCTTTTTTGTCTAAACAAACTCTAGTAGTTGAAAAAGAAGTATTTCTTTCTATTGGGGGTTTTGACGAATCTTTCGCATCTCGCGAAACTACCGAATTGTTTTTAAGGTTAAATACAGTTTGTTCGATATTAGGCATCTCACAATTGACTTATAGATTAATCAAGCATGAAGGATTTCATCTTTCTAAAGATGCTCGTCGTCAAATAAGCCTAATTCGCTTAGTAGTGAAACACCGAGATACTTTTCAAACTCATCCTATAAAGTTTGCAGACCTTGTCTATAACGAAGTTGGAATGTCCTTAAAATCAGGTCAAACTAAGACAGCTTTAGACAACTTTATCTGGGCAATGAAAGTCGCTCCAATTCATACAGTAGTTCGTGTACTGTTTTCGGCAAAAAACTTGGTTAAAAATATAGTTACATGAGCTTAAAACAAAAAGCGTTTAAAGGTCTAATCTGGTCGATAATTCAAAATTCTGGTAGCCAGGCTTTTTCTCTCATTATTTTTCTGCTGCTGGCTAGATTGCTCACTCCAGAAACTTTTGGATTGATCGCTCTAGCTAATGTTTTTTTGGCTTTCATGCAGATTTTTCTCGAGCAAGGTTTTGCTAAAGCTTTGATTCAGCGCGAGAATCTAGAGCCGGAACATCTAAATGCAGCTTTTTGGAGTCAAGTAGGCTGCGGTGTTTTGTTGACGGCGATCACTTTTATAACAGCCAATTTAGTGGCAGATTTTTTCGACCAGCCCAAACTGATCCCAATTTTGAAATGTTTATCTTTTATATTTATAGTTAATTCTTTTAGTCAAGTTCACAATGCGCTACTAACCAGAAAATTTGCTTTTAAAATCATTGCCATGCGATCTTTATTTGCCACGGTAATTAGCGGAATAATAGGAATCAGCATGGCCTTTGCTGGCTATGGTGTTTGGAGCTTAGTTGTTTTAAATATTACCGCAGAGTTAGTTTCCTTAATTGTTATGTGGAGTTCGGTTGACTGGCGACCAGAGTTAAGATTTTCTCGATCCCATTTTCAAGATTTGTTCAGCTTTGGCATGTATATATTAGCTTTTAAATTTATTAAATTTTTTGATAAACGTTCGGACAATCTTTTGATTGGTTATTTTTTGGGGGAGGTAGCTCTCGGCTATTATGCAATCGCCTATCGTATCTTAGAAGTCATGACTCACTTATTAGTTGATACTATTAACAAAGTAGCCTTACCGACTTTTTCTCGACTGCAAACAGAGCCAGAACGCCTCCGACAATTATTCTATAAGACGACTCAGTTTACTAGCCTTATTGCCTTTCCTACTTATCTTGGCATGACAGTACTTGCCCCTGAATTAATCGTATCCTTATTTGGAAAACAATGGATACCCGCCACGGGAATAATGCAAATTTTAGCTTTAGAAGGAATCGTGCTGTCTCTTTCTCAATTTCATAAATCGGTGTTTGTCTCGATGGGTAAACCCTCTTGGAATATGAAGGTAATCTTGCTCAATGCAACAGCTAACCTAATTGCCTGCTTAATTGCCGTGAGATGGGGAACTATTGCCGTAGCAACAGCATATATAATCAGCAGTTATTTGATTTTTCCTGTAAGTCAATGGGCGGTAAACAGATTAATTGAAATTGAGTCAACGGCTTATTTAAAGCAGTTTGTTACCCCTTTAGCTAGTTCGGCAGTCATGGTAGGCATTATTGTGTCGATTAAATATTATTTATCGAGTATGGTCGAAGCCAAAATATTAATAATATTGGGAACAATAATTGGAGCATTAGTTTATGCTTTGTGTGTGCGAGTCTTGGAACCAAAATTATTTAAACAATCAAGAGAATTATTAAGCTCGGCAAAACAGTCTAAAAATAAAGTTACCTCATAACAACTAACTATTGATTATTTCAATTAAACACAGGATATATTTTGATAATTATTACTTGGCAATCGATCAAACCTTATATTTGACTGAATTTGTTTTCAAAACATAATCTTAATCGGCTTAATATAGTCTTGAATATATTTGGACAAAGCGTAGATAAAAATCGTAACCCCTATCATTTCAAAAGCTTCTTCTACTGTGGTAATCATGGCATATAATAAATTGCTTTTACCTTCTAGCGTCACAAATTGACCGCCTATCATTTCTATTCCCACGGCACCACCCACAAAAATTGCTGCCGCAAATATAAATAAGAATCTAGTACTATTTGGAAGAGACAAAGTAAATCTTAAATAAACAAGAGCAAAAATAGAAAACAATATTATTGCTGGAATCACCCAGGCAAAATGCAAAAAGCCGCTGGTATTTAATAATCTTCTTGTTATATCGATACTGATTTCGTGGATTTTTGCCCCTTCATCTATAGCGAGATATAAAAATATGAAAGACAAGATTTTCCAGTGATGACGATAGCGATTGCCATTATCATGTTTACTTTTGGCAATAATCGCTAGCAACATGCTACAAAGCAATAGCGAAAACGATGAATATATAGTAGGAATACTAGCTTCTGCATCTAAATTGAAAAGACTAACTAACTTTCCCTGAGTTCCTGCCGCTAAGATATAGGAGTATATCTGTCCTAAGCTGCTAACTATTACTAAGCAAAAGACGATCAAGATAATAATCTTCAAAATAGCTTTGGAGTTAAAATTGATTTCCAAACAATCAGACGACATGCCAGAATTGTTGTCGTAAACCAAAGATTTGCTTATTCTAGTGGTTTGCTTTGAACTTTTGTTTATGCTTCGACCGTGACTATTAATGCTGTCCATAAAGTTAAAATCTAGGTTAATTAAAAGTTATCTCTAATATAACCTAATGATTACTTTTTGAAGTACAAAAACAAAGGTATTTTGTCTAGTCACAATAGTTGAGTTGAATTGTTGATTTCCAATTCAGCTTTGAGGCAAAGCATCAGCTAAAATTTCCCAGACTAATTTAGAAACAAGATTTTTGTCTAAAGACAAAGGTCTGACATCTGCCATGTCTTGACGAGGACTAAATTTTTTAGCCAAGTATAGCGATCGCTTAATCCCCAGGTGATAACCCCGATTACCGCAAGTTGGGTTAGAACGATTTCGAGATACTCATAGTAAATATTCGCCTATGGATGTTCGAGGTAGGGAAGGTAAACTCTAAAGCTTTGCCGACCTCTCTAATGCATAGGAAATTTCTCGCATTAATGAATTGCGCCGACAGCGGCGCAATCAAGGTTTTCCCAAGATTAATCGTGTGGGGCAAAGTTTCTTGTATATCCGCCAAGGTAAGTAGTTGAGTTCGACCATGGCTAAACCAGTCTTGCTCGGAGATAGTTTTCTAGCTTCAAAGCAAGATTTGCCGGCTTTAGTTTCCGATTAAGATTTTTGTTTGAGTCCTGATAACTGCCTTTTCTGCGATCGCAAATGATTGCTAGTTAAGACTCGGTTGACACCATTATCAATAGTGGCGATCGCTCGCGCCATAAAATCTGTAGCCATACCAAAGGTGAGACGACGAGCCAAAGGCTCAATAATAGTGCCGTAACGCCGCCAGCAAAGTCGCTTGTATTTAACGGTAAAATAAGCATCTTCTGCTAGGTTCCATTTTTCTTTCATGCGCTTTAAACTAGCCATCTGCCAAGCATTACTCCAGCGCAGCATATAGTAGTGTAGATCCGCTGTTTCTAAGGGAGAAGCTGCTAAATAAGTCACCACGCAGTCTGGCTCAAAGTAGACTTTTTCTCCTGCTTCTCTCACGGTCATGCAGAAGTCTAGATGTTCTTTGGTATTGAGGAAAGCCTCGTCTAGCATTCCCACTCGGTCAAATATATCTCGTCTGACCAAGACACAGTGAAATTCTGCCAGTTCGGTTTCCGTGCGGTGTAGTTGTCCTCTAACATCAGCTACACGCTTACCCTGGAGATACATTTTCTCCCGCAACCTTCTTCTGCCTTTTTTGTCTACAAAAATATGTGACTGTCCTCCCGCAAAGTGAACCACTTCATGCAGAGGCTCATATTGGCACATCAAAGGTCCTACCACCGCAGCTTCGGTAGTTTCAGCGCAGTCTAGTAGATTAGTTACCCAGCCCGATGTGACGATAACGTCATTATCAATAAAAACCACATATTTAGTATCGGCTTGTTTTAAGCCGATGTTTCGCGCCTGATTAGGGTAGAGATAGCATTCGGTGCGAATCAGCGTAAAATTCTTGTCTTTTGCCTGTTCCTGTAGATAAGATTTGGTTTTGACTGGGGAATTTCCGTCTACATAAATTAGCTTAAAAGGTATTTGTGTATGCTCGTAGATACTCTCCAAAGATTGTTGAGTACAGCTAAATCTTTCTCTCGGCACAGCAATTATAGTTACTTGCGGTTCTGACATACTCATGCAATTAATCTAAAATTATTAATCTAAAATTTTGTTGGAAGTCTAGATGTTAAGAGCGATCGCCTACAATAGCTTGATAATTACTAATATCTATGACATCTATCTTTTCAAGATTTTATCGATGCTAAACACTAAAAACTTTAGACTTTTATAGTTGCCATTTTATCTAAATTTATTAGGGAAAGATAAATATTCATCAAATCATCATTTAGCTGACCCAGATTATAATGATTCAGCACAAAGTCTCTACCCGCCTTGCCCATCGCCGACCATAATTCTGGATGTTCAATCAGATAGCTCAATTTAGCAGCTAAAGCATCAGCATTTCTTTCGGGAACTAGAAATCCCGATTTTCCCTCCTCCACCAGCTCAGGAATACCGCCATGATAGGTGCTGACCACGGGTAAGCCAATCGCCATTGCTTCTTTCAAAACATTAATTGGTGCGTCTTGGTTACCGTCAGCGGCAGTAATGCTGGGGGCGACAAAAATATGAGTATTGCTCAAAGTCTCGACAATCTCTGTTTCGTTGCGCCAGCCCATCAACTCTACATGTTCAGCAAGCTCAAGTTCTTGAATTAAATCGACAAAGTATTGTCGTAGATGACCTTCTCCAATAATTTTGTAGCGCAAACAAGGATATGAGGGAACTAGCTTTGCCACCGCCCTAATGACATACTCGATGCCTTTTTTCTCCACCAGTCTGCCTGTAGTAGCAATTTGAATCGTGCCATCTTTAGGTATAGTACGAGGCTGATAGCTAAAGCGATCGCAGTTTAAACCAGAACGATTGACTTTTATTTTATCTGGGGGACAACCGATGGAGATAGCTTTCTGTCGGAAAAAGTCGCAGTTGGTCAGGAAGAAGTCGCCGTGGCGAAATAGCTGTTGATAGATATCTTGCCCTCTTTGCTGCACGAAGCTACTAATATCATGTCCCCTAAAAGTAGTAATTAATCTGGCTTTAGGGGCATTTACATGGCGAAATGCCAGACCACGAAAACTTTGGGTGCCAAATTGGCAGTGAATAACATCGTAATCTTGCTCTAAGTTGGGGATAACTGTATGTAATAACCACAAAGAAAGGGTCAGGTCAGTTAGAGGAAAAGGATAGAGCGATCGCCATAGTTGGCGAGGACAGCGCAGGGCGTAGGGAAAAATCAGTCCTATCCCCTTAATTAGTCTGGTCAGGAGATTCTCTGGTACTTCTGGTAAAAAATAGGTTCGTTCTTGAAGCTGATATTGCTCGACTAAGGGATGAATCTTGTCGCTATTACCCTTAACTTCGGCATAAATATCTACTTCGCAGCCGCGGTCAATTAGTCCCGCAATTTGATTTAAAATAAATGTCTCCGAAAGAATCGGAAATTCGCACACCATAAAGGCAATTTTCATTGTCTAGCAGAAACTCCTCCAAATTTTAGTCGCAACAATTCTAGTACGGTAATATAACGCACCAAAGTCATGGTTAAAATTACTTTTAGCCTGTCCGAGACACTCTTGAGTTTGGGATCGTCATATTGATTGATGGCAAAGAAAACTGGCGGCATCAAATTAAAAGCGATCTCCTTGCTTAACAACCAATTTGATTTAACCCAGCTATGTTCGGGCTGGTGTCGCCGATCATAAGCCCCCCCCGCATAACGCATCACTTTTTTTCGTAGCTGTTTGAAAGAATAAAGTGCGGGATGTCTGACTAGAACGTCCCTAGCATACACCTGTCGATACCCCTGAGCGTATACTCGATTGCCCCATTCAATATCACCATTAGATTTAAGCTGAGAATTAAAAACTCCTACCTGGTCGATCACTTTTTTCCAAGTAAAAAGATTGGCGGTGACGCTGTAATGATGCTTTTCAATACAGTCTTGCTGACGAAAAGCTAGCATACTCTCGTAAAGTTCTACAGTGGAAGGTTGATCGGGATCTTGCCAAAAAATTTCAATTTCTCCCCCAACAAAACCACAGTTAGAGAACTGCTGCAAATGAAAAACGCCTCTCTCGATCCAGTCTGTTGCGGGAATACAGTCCGCATCGGTAAAGGCGATCGCCTTTCCCTTAGCGACGCTCAAACCTTTATTTCTCGCGGCATAAGATCCTGGGTTAGCTTCGTACTCAGTAATTACCTGGGGAAAGTGATGGATAACATCTTTAATATCTGCTGCAGCATCTGAAGCATTATCTACAACGATGACTTCATAAAGATCTGGTGAATAAGTCTGCTTCGCTAAAGCCTCTAGACACAGGCGTAAACGAGCTGCATCATTATAAACTGGAACAATTACAGAAACTAAAGTAGGCAAGATCTCGCTCATCTGTCATAAGTAATTAACAATAGCAAAATAGTTAGTTATTAGAGATACTTTAACTATAAATACTACCGTATTCAAAGTTATGACCAAATTAAAGTTTTGGCAAATTTACAGCCATCTTAGCTTTTATAAGATTTAATTGGGAAACAGACTATAAATTCTTTCCTATATTAGCTAGCCTATATTAGCTAGATTTTTCTTCTACAATTTTTGCTTGCATCCATGAGAGGCAAAATTAGCTGCTCCTGGTTCCAGGATTGTCTTTATGGCGAGTGGCAGCTTGGGTAATTTTGCCTGTTCTAAGCACTTTATTTATTTTTATTTTTATATATTGTTTTATTGACGCAACTAAGAAATCAGATTGAACGTTTAGTTTGGACTAGCTTTGGCTCAAAAACATAGACAATTAGCGATATTAATAGCAGCTATGAACGCACCATTTATCTCCATTATTATTCCCACATATAATCGTCCCGAACGACTAAAAAACTGTCTTCAGGCAATTGCTCAATTAGACTATCCGAGCGATCGCTTTGAAGTGATTGTAGTAGATGACGGCAGTAAATTGACCTTGGACACTGTTGTTAAACCTTTACAATCCCAAATGAACCTGACCTTGTTACGTCAGGAAAATGCTGGTCCTGCTGCCGCCAGAAACCGTGGGGCGGCGAAGGCTCAAGGTGAATTTCTCGCATTTACTGATGATGACTGCCAGCCGACTGCTGACTGGCTGACTCAATTTGCTACTGCTTTTGCAACTACACCTCAAGCTATGTTGGGCGGAAAAACAATTAATGCTTTAGCTGATAATCCTTTCTCGGTTGCATCTCAAAAGTTGATTGACTATTTATATGACTATTACAACCCAGCTAAGGGCAAAGATGCTTTTTTTGCTTCCAACAATATTGCCATGCCGACAAATAATTTTAGGACTTTGAATGGTTTTGATATCTCTTTTCCCCTTGCCGCAGCAGAAGACAGAGACTTTTGCGATCGCTGGAGTCGTGCCTATCCCATGGTTTATATTCCTGCCGCGAAGATTAAACATTACCATAAGCTAGATCTCAACTCATTTTGGAAACAGCATTTCGGCTATGGTCGAGGAGCATTTTGCTTTCATCAAATCCGCTCTCAAAGAATGGTAAAAGAAATTGAGGTCGAACCCCTATCCTTCTATTTTAATTTGCTGTTTTATCCATTTTATCAGACGCTTCAACAGCCTAGATTATATATATCTATCCTCTTTTTAATCTCTCAGATAGCTAATATTGCTGGATTCTTTTGGGAAAAGTTTAATCAGAGATCTATCAGAGTTACTCAGAATTAAAAAAATAGATATCTATGAGGCTAAAACCAAGGTCAAAAATCGTATTGTCCAACTATTCTCTTTATTATCTGCTATTAATAACTACCTATATAGTCTTGATTGGGGTCGGCTTGGTCAATCATGAGATGTGGCGTGATGAGCTAGAAGCCTGGCTAATTGCCAGAGATAGTAACAGTATTAGTGAATTATTTAGCAACCTCACCTTTACAGGTCATCCTGCTCTATGGTATCTGATTTTGTATTTATTAACTCGGATTACCCATAATCCAGTCGCGATGCAGGCTGCTCATTTTTTTATTGCCGTAGCAGTAATAAGTCTATTTGTTTTTAGCTCCCCTTTTAATAATTTACAAAAGACCCTCTTCTGCTTTAGCTATTTTCCTCTATATGAATATGGAGTTATTAGTAGGAGCTATAGTTTAGGGATATTATTATTATTTACTTTCTGCATTTTGTATTGTCGAAAAAATCAGAATTGCCTATATTTAAGTCTTGCCTTGACCTTAGCCTGCCAAGTCAGTATTTATAGCCTAATAATTAGTTTCTTTCTGGCATTAATCTTGCTTTTTGAGACCCTTTATCCTCAAAAAGCTGGGCTTGATTCTCAAAGAATAACGATAAAGTCTAATGTTATCGCTGGCTTCATAGTCTATTTATTAGGATTACTCACAGGAATAATGCAAATTATCTCTGCTAGGACTGCTTTAACTCAAGGAGAGCTAGGAGTAGCGATCAACAATACCCTACAACAAGAAAACCCTAATACACTTGGTATTTTTCATAACTTTTTTAAAAGCTACATAGCATCAGGACTCGAATTTGAAAAGGTGATTAATGGCATCTGGCGCAGCTATATCCCTGTTCCCAATGCTATGTCAAAGAGCATCTGGGGGACTAATTTTTTAACTGATAATCAGCAATTTTATCGCATCGGCAGTATAAACTCTGCACCATTAGTAGCGTTATTTTTTTCTTTAGCATTATTTATCTTATTCACAATAATTTTTAGCAAGCAGCTAAGAGTATTGTTTATTTATGTTGGCGGAACCCTGGCCATTTATGCTTTTGGATTTATCGCGAAGGTTCCTGCTTTAAGGCACAATGGGCATCTATTTATGCTGCTAATTATTTGCTGTTGGCTCTCCTGCTACTATTGGCAATTCAATTTTCAGCCAACTCAGCAAGTTCAGTCTCAGATTGTCAAATTCACGCCAGCAAAGCAAAAAATTATCTTGACAATTATCCTGTTTATTCAATTTTATGCAGGACTTAAAATATATAGCTTAGATATAGTTAAGCCTTTCTCAAACCTAAAAAGCGTGGCTAGCTTTATTAAGCAAAATCAATTAGAAGGCTCAATTATAGTAGGCACAGAAGATAGCCTAATATCCCCATTGTCAGCCTGGTTGGATAAGGAGATTTACTATCCCGAAATCAATGATTTTGGAACGTATACTGTTTGGACTCCCCAAAGCAAGAGGCGGAATTCAAATATTGACCAGCCTGAGATTATGAGTCAGATCCAACAAATTAGACAAGAAACTACTCAAAACATAATTTTGGTAACCAGCAACAGATTGCTATCAGCAACAGATGCAGCAGATTTGCGTTTAATCGCTTCATTTGAAGCTCAAAGCCTGAATTATGAAGAATATTTTATTTATCTAGTAAATTAATTATTTGTTATGGAAGAAATATGATAGATAGCAATAAGAAAAAAGCGATAAAATTCCTATTTATTTTTGCTGCCGTAGTTACAGTTTTCAGCTTTCTCCTAGATTTACATAATACTCTTAACTATCCAGGTACAGATCTCAGAAATCGAGTTGTCGGAGCTAGATTGGCTTTGCAGGGTATCGATCCTTATTTTTTCAAATGGAGTCCCAACTTTTCAGATAGACTCTATGACCCGATGGATGTTCCTGAAGCAATTCTCTCAAAATTATCAGTTCCACCGACGGTTTTGGCTTTGCATTCACCTATTGCGAATCTTAACTATCTTCAGCAAAAACTGATTTGGTTAATATTTCAGTGGATGACTTTAATCGGTATCTTATTTATATTTTATGTTCGCAATAAAAGTGTAGAAAAGCAAAGATTGGTTCTGGCTATAGGTTTCTTGTTTGCTAACAGTCTGTTCTGGAGATTTCACGCTAATTCGGGACAAATATACATAGTCTATATCGGGTTGCTATCAATATCTTGGTATTTGCTCAACTGCCAATTTAATCAGAGTGAGATTGCCAGCGGCTTTGTTGCGGGAATAACTGCTAGTCTTAGACCACCATACATATTGTTTTTTTTCTTCTTTTTGGTTCATCGGCGATCTGCTTTTTTGCTAGGTGGAATCGTCGGGATCATAACGACAGTTCTTACCTCGATCGCTTTAACAGGAACTTTTATTTGGAAGCAATATGTATTAGCGATGTTCGGTATGACAGGATTTGTCAACTTGGAAAGCGTCGTAGCTGTTGCGCCGTCATCTACCTATCCTCAAGCTTTTGTCTATCCACATATCGTTGAAGGGATAGATTTTATGGTTAGAAACCCTCTAGAAAAAAAGCTATTTTCTAGCTCCGCATTACGTGACGTGCTGGTCGCTTTTGATTTATCCCATAAAAAAGAAATATTGCTCATTAGCTTTGTGATCACTTTTACGATTCTGTGTTGGCTGGGCATAAAATATACCATCAGGCAAAAAGATCTCAACTTGATATTTTTAATGGGTACGATTATCTGCTTGACTAGCGAATTCTTTATTCCGATAGGCAGATATTCTTACTATGATGTTCAATGGCTTTTACCCATATTGATTATTGTCACTACTACCAGTATTCAGAGGCTATTTGCGAGCCAGTATATTTGGCTTTTGATATTGGGATTAGCTTTGGCTCTGGGATATTTAAGCTGGATTAATAATCTACTATTTTATTGCACGTATTTGATTGCAGGATATGTCGTCCTGACTGCTATTTCCTTACTTAGAGACCAAAAACAATAGGCGTGAGTAATCTAGGTTTTGGCGATCGCCTGAGCAAACACTTTGCGATTAATTTGTTTGGCTGTCAAAGCCGCAAAATCATACTTTGATTCAGCAATACCATCACAATAGTTAAAATTATTGCTCTACTCAAAACCCATGATCTTGGCGACTTCAGTAATGTCGTTGGGAACACCCTGCTTGAGTTCATTAAAGCTATATTCGACGGCGCTGCTGGGATCTTTTAAACCATTCCCTGTTAATACGCAGACCACCGTTGCCTGATCTGGAACACGATCTTTGACCTTGAGTAAGCCAGCCACCGAAGCTGCACTAGCTGGTTCGCAAAATACTCCTTCTTCCGCTGCCAAAAGTCGATAGGCGGCTAAAATTTCTTCATCCGTTACGGGGTTAAACTCACCACCGCTAGATTCTTTTACAGCGATCGCTTTTGACCAATTAGCAGGATTACCAATTCTGATCGCCGTAGCTATAGTTTCGGGATTCATTACTCGCTCTCCCGAGACCAAAGGAGCAGAACCCATTGCCTGAAAGCCCATCATTTTTGGCAGTCGAGAAGACTTGCCTGAAGCTCGGTATTCACAGAATCCCATCCAGTAAGCACTAATGTTGCCCGCATTGCCCACAGGGATACAGAGCCAGTCGGGAGCATTGCCTAGTACATCAACTACTTCAAAAGCCGCGGTTTTTTGCCCCTGGAGACGATAGGGATTGACAGAATTAACTAGAGTCACGGGATACTTTGCCGCAATCTCTCGCACGATAGTTAGGGCATCATCAAAATTACCGTCAATGGCGATTACTTCTGCTCCATAGAGTAGAGCTTGAGCCAATTTTCCTAAGGCAACAT
>JBCBWB010000004.1:0-62376 GCA_039817275.1 Cyanobacteria bacterium J06648_1
CCAAGATCGCAAAGATTACGTCGATCATGGGCAAAATATTTATATTTGGCGGCAAGTCGGGTTCTTGAGGTAGGCGCATTTCTATAGAATGTGTATATGTGTATTGTTTTCAGAGCATTGCCGATCAGTAATTAGTAATCCTCCTTCGAGGACGTAGTTAGTAATCATTTTTGTTCATATAAATCTAGATGAAGCAATTCTAGCTGCCCGCCCACTTCTTGAATTAGGGCAATCTGCTGGAGATATAGACCACGGAAAATACTGGCAAAAAACAGGGTAGAGATCGCCACAACTAAACCAGCAGCCGTAGAAGTTAATGCCTCCCCAATCCCACCAGTCACGTTTGCTGCTTGAGATGATTCGATATCCCCTAGCTGTAGGGAAGATAAGGAAGTAATTAGACCCAGTACCGTACCCAGTAAGCCCAATAGCGGAGCAACCCCAATTACTGTCTCCAAGGAATTATTAAAGCGCTTTAAGATCGGAATCTCTGCTTGAGCGGCACTTTCCAAAGCTAGCTTAAACTTTTGGGGGGTTGAGCGCTCTAACGATAAGGCGACCGAAAAAATTCGTGCGATCGGTAAGTTTAAATGTCGTTGCAACATCTTGTTCGCCGCTTCAGGACTATCCTGATAGAGGTTTAGTAGCTGTTTGATCACTTGATTCTGCTGACGAGAGGTTTGCAGCCAAAAAAGCGATCGCTCTAAAACGATGGCAAAGGAATAAATTGATAGTCCCAACAAGGGGAACATCACCACACCGCCGCTTTCGAATAATTGCAATATTGTTTCCATTAATCTAAATCAACATTAATAAACATGAATATTGAAGCTAAAGTTAATTTCCAGTGACTCCAGGGGAAAATCTGCTGGTAGGGGAGGGAAAGGAGCAGATTTCTTTACTGCCTCTAATGACTCGCGGTCAACTTCGGTGGAACCAGAACTCTGAGCCACCCTAAGTCCGGTAACTTGACCGTTTGGCTGAATGTTAAAACTCAAAACCGTACGGCGATCGTCTCGACGAGAGGAAGGATTCCAGTTGGGCTTGACTCGGCGCTCCATGGCAGCCAGATATTGACTTAGATCGAAACCATTCAGAGCTTTTATCTGTTCTGGATTAAGAACACTTTCATACTTTAAAGCTTCAGGACTAAAAAAAGCATCTCCACTACTGGCTATGGTTTTTTGATAATCTCCACCCAGTAAATCACTAGCGTTGTTGCTAACACCATCTATGGAAGCAGGTTTTTCTGGCGGAACTGTTTCTGGCTCTGGTATTGGCTGACTCGTGGGGGGTAAGTTTGTAGCGACAGTGTCTTTCTGCGTCGCTGAAGGAATAGGAGCTGGTTCAGATTCGGGTTTTGGGGTTGTTTCTGGTTCCGATGCAGGATCGCTATCTGAGCCTGATAAAACTGGAGGAGTTACGGGCGTTGTTGACTCGGGTTCAGGTTCGGGTACTGGTTCAGGTTCAGGTTCAGGTTCAGGTTCAGGTTCGGGTTCAGGTTCGGGTACTGGTTCAGGTTCAGGTTCAGGTTCAGGTTCGGGTTCAGGTTCGGGTACTGGTTCGGGTTCGGGTTCAGGTTCAGGTTCAGGTTCGGGTTCGGGTTCAGGTTCGGGTGCTGGCGCAGGCGTTGGTGGTGGAGCTATTGGCGGTTCAGTCTCCTCTGTTGGACTCGCCTCAACTTCGCTAATTTCATCCTCATCAATAGTTTCTTCTGGCTCTTCAGGTAGGACAGTAAATTCAATCGGTTTTAGTTTGGCTTGAGGCTTTCCAACTGATTGAGAACGCCGATAATTTGCCCAGAAAAATAATCCTAGACTATGAATCAAAATAGAAATTAAGACCAGCAGCAAAAGTTGCTTGCGATTGAGACTACGACGATTTACAGTTGTCTGCCGACTATCTTGCTTGGTTGGCTTTAATCGCACCATCTATGACAACTTACCCTCCGCAACTGAAAATTTCAACGGCAATTTTACCTGCATCCAACCCTAACAAATTTGCGCTTTCAAATCATAATTATGACTAGATCATAAGCTAACAGATCGTTGATGAAGTTTGGTCTGTCGCGAATAAACCATCTAATCATTCGGCTCTTCGTTTGCAGCCTATCGGTCAATTATGATAAAGACATGAAGCGCACTAATAAACGGGACGAACTTATTCAGGTTGGCAGAAAAATTATTGCCCAGCAGGGATTTAAAGCGGCAAGTCTCAACGATATTTTGACTACGGCGGGGGTGCCAAAGGGTTCATTCTACTATTATTTTTCTAGCAAAGAAGATTTTGGCTTAGCAATTGTGGATGACTTTGCAAGAGAATATCGCGATCGCCTGCAAATTATGTCACAGTCGGCTTCTCCGATACGGGGATTAAGAAATTATTTTGAATTAAAAATCGCCGAGATGGAATCTTGTCAGTGCGTTGATGGGTGTCTCATTGGTAATTTGGCACAGGAGTTGTCAGCTCAAAATAAACTGTTTCGCGATCGCCTGGATCGGATTTTTGCCGAGTGGGAACAGTATTTTGTTCGCTGTCTGCAAGCAGCTCAAGCAGCAGGGGAGATTTCTCTGGCGAGCGATCGTCTGCCTCGGCTGGCTAAATTTATCCTCTCAAGCTGGGAAGGAGCTATTTTGCAAGCAAAAGTTACTAAGTCAGTAGCTCCCATGAAAATTTTTGTCGATGTTCTCTTTACTTCTATTTTGGATAAATCCCCCTCTGGTTAGATTTATTGCTCTCGTTTATTTCAGTAGCATTAACTGATAACTAGACGACTGGTCTACTAGCAAATAAATTTACTTGGGAAATTATGTCTGAGATCGAGAATAAGGTAGTTATTATCACAGGGGCGAGTAGCGGTTTAGGAGAAGCTGCGGCCCGTCGATTAGCCCAGCAGGGAGCGAAGCTCATGCTAGCAGCCAGGCGAGAAGAGCGTCTGCAAGAGTTAGTAGAGGAGATTGGGAAAGCTGGTGGTACGGCTAAATATCAGATAACTGACGTGACAGATCGCGCCCAGGTAGAGGCTTTGGCAAAAGAAACTAAACAGGCTTACGGTCGCCTCGATGTCTTGATTAATAATGCGGGATTGATGCCCCTATCCCCTTTAGCTGCCAACAAGGTAGACGAATGGGAGCAAATGGTAGATGTAAATATCAAAGGGGTTCTCTATGGAGTCTCGGCAGTCATGCCCATCATGCTGGAACAGGAGTCTGGTCATATTATCAATATTTCTTCGGTAGCGGGGCATAAGGTGTTTGCGGGAGGAACGGTATATTGCGCGACCAAGTTTGCGGTCAAGGCAATCTCCGAGGGTATCAGGATGGAATCCGACGGTAAAATTCGCTCAACTAACATCTCTCCTGGGGCAGTAGCCACCGAATTAACCAGCACAATTTCTCATCAGGAAACAGCAGAAATGGCAGAGCAGCTATACGACATGGCGATTGATGCCGATGCGATCGCCCGTGCCATTACCTATGCAATCGAGCAGCCTGGGAATGTGGATGTAAACGAAATGATTATCCGTCCTACCAAACAAGAACTTTAATCCCGTAGCAAAAATCGTTATGTCCATAACCCTTTACGGTACTCCTGTCAGCACTTACGTTCGTACGGTTCGCCTGCTATTAGCTGAAGCCAATCTTGAATACGACTTGCAAGATATCGGTATTTTTAACGGCGACAACACAACCGATGAATATTTAGCCAAACATCCTTTCGGCAAAGTGCCAACTCTCGCAGTAGATGGTGTCCAAATTTATGAAACAGTCGCCATTACCTACTACATCAATCAAAAGCTGGCTAATGCCAAATTTGCTCCTGCCGATATCTTGAGTCAAACGAGAATGCTTCAAATAGAGGCAATTATTGACAGCTATCTTTACCCTCTGGCGGTAGGGACGATTGTGATTCAAAACCTCATTGTGCCGAGTCAGGGAGGAGAAACCGATCGCGAGGCGGTTCAAAAAGCGACCGCGCCAGTCCAAAAAGCTTTACAGGCGATCGAAGATTTGTATATTGGCAGTCCTTTCTTGGTCGGTAGCCTAATTAGCATTGCTGATTTTTATTTGATTCCGATTTTCACTTATCTCGAACAAACGCCTGAATTTAACGAGGTTACGGTTGATATTCCCCAGCTAAAAACTTGGTGGCATGAGGTAAAAATGCTCAAAAGCGTGCAGGAGATTTGTTTCTAAGCTCAGATAGCTTACTGCGATTCTCAAAGAAGACTGTTTTCCCTTGACTGAATCACACTAAATTATTGAAACATGACCTCTACAACGAACGTTCCCCAACTTCTTAGTCCTTTCGAAAAAGGTCTATCTCTCAAAAATCGGGTCGTAATGGCTCCTCTAACTCGCGGACGTGCAGGAGAAGAGAGAACTGCCAACTCATTAATGACAGAATATTATGCACAAAGAGCAGGAGCGGGCTTAATTATCTCTGAAGGTACGGCTATTTCCCGACAAGGATATGGCTGGACTCATAGCCCAGGAATCTACACTCCCGAACAAACAACCGCCTGGAAACAAGTAGTAGATGCAGTCCATGGGCGCGGCTCCAAGATATTCTTACAGCTTTGGCACACGGGGCGAGCTTCCCACAGCAGTTTTCAGCCCCATAACCAGCTTCCGATTGCCCCTTCGGCAATTAAGATAGAAGGCTCGGAAGCTCATACCCCTGATGGCAAAAAGCCTTATGAAACACCCAGAGCATTAGAAACTGAGGAAATTCCTAGAGTTGTCGAAGAATATCGTCTGGCAGCGGCTAATGCCAAGGCAGCAGGGTTTGATGGTGTTGAGATTCATAGCGCCAACGGCTACTTAATTGATGAGTTTCTCCAGTCCAAAACCAACCACCGTACTGATAAATATGGCGGCAGTATCGAAAATCGCTATCGTTTTTTACAAGAAGTGGTAGAAGCAGTATTGACCGTTTGGGATGCAGCTAGCGTCGGGGTTCGACTCTCGCCCAACGGCAGCTTTAACGATATGGGTTCGTCTGACTATCGTGAAACTTTTACCTACGTTGCCCAGCAGTTGAATAACTATGGACTTGCATATCTACACCTCCTAGATGGTTTAGACTTTGGTTTCCATGAGTTGGGTGAGCCGATGACTCTAGCCGAATTTAGAAAAATATATGATGGAATGCTAATTGGCAACTGTGGCTACGATCGCAGCAAAGCAGAAAAGGCGATCGCTTCGGGAGATGCAGATCTAATCGCTTTTGGTCGAGCATATATAAGTAATCCTGACTTGGTAGCGCGTTTTGCTCATAATTGGGAACTCAATCCTGATGCGGAGATAGATATTTGGTATTCCCCTGGTGCAGAAGGCTACACCGATTTTCCTGTTTATCAAGCAGGTTCGTAATTAATTATGTCTTAAAGCACGGAATACTAAGCTGGCAAGAATAGAAATTACCGAGATATTAGCTGATAGCTAAGTAGTCCAACTCTAAACATTTATGCCCGCACCAATTAGGTTTGGTGTGGGTTTTATTTTGAGCCTTTTGGCATCTAATCCTTGAGCCAAATTTGGCAAAATTCTCTGGATGAGTGGGAAATTGACAATGAATAAGAGACAATGGACAATTAGCAGCTCACGACTGCGTACTTAATTTGAGTCATATAAAAGATATATTTAATGATTTGGCCTTTTAAAAAAACAAAAAAACAAATTGCGCGGATCGAAATCACTGGTGCGATCGCTTCTGAAACTCGCAAACAGGTCTTAAAAGCTTTCAAAACTATCGAAGAGAAAAAATTTCCCGCCCTGCTGTTGCGGATCGATTCTCCTGGGGGAACAGTAGCAGATTCTCACGAAATATTTACGGCTTTGCAGCGGCTACAGTCGAATCAAGATGTTAAGGTCGTCGCTAGCTTTGGTAATATCTCGGCTTCGGGCGGAGTTTATATTGGTGTAGGAGCAAAACATATTGTTTCTAATCCTGGTACCATCACGGGCAGTATTGGGGTAATCCTACGGGGTAACAATATTGAAAGACTCCTAGATCGGGTTGGAGTTTCTTTTAAAGTAATTAAATCAGGTCCCTATAAAGATATTTTGGCGTTTGATCGCCCAACTACCAAAGAAGAAGAAGATATCCTGCAACAGTTGATTGATGTTAGCTACGGTCAGTTTGTCGCTACTGTTGCCAAGGGTCGCGGCTTGGAGGAAGAAACAGTGAGGACTTTTGCTGATGGTCGAGTATTTACGGGGGAACAGGCTCTAGAATTAGGATTAGTAGATCGCTTGGGCACAGAAGAAGATGCTCGTCGTTGGGCAGCAGAGCTAGCTGGACTAGACCCTGATAAAACTGAATGCTTCAATATTGAAGAACCAAAACCATTTATTAATCGCTTTATTCCTGGCAGAAGTCAAACCAGATCGGGTATCGGTATGGCGCTGGATGAACTTCAGTTTGAACTCTCGACCAACGGTTTACCGCTCTGGCTTTATCGTCCCTAGAGCGAGTTCGTTTTGGGCTTTTCCTCAGAAACAGGCGGACGATGAGTATACCTTTATTTAGAATATCCAACTCTCAGTTAGTGGCTTGAGGCTACCAAAAGTTCTGCGATAATAATGTGATAAATGGGTCAAAATCAAATTTAGGGAGAAGAAAATGGTTGAGTGGCAGGTAAGAGGCATTCGAGGAGCGACAACCGTCACAGAAAATACGGTAACGGCTATGAGTAATGCTGTTCATGAGCTTTTGGCAGAAATTGAGGCTCATAACTTGTTCCGACCACAAGACATTGTCTGCGTTTTTTTTACCGTCACTACCGATCTTGATGCGATGTTTCCTGCGGCAGCGGCTCGCAAACGCCCAGGCTGGGATCATGTTCCCCTAATCGACTTACAGCAGATGCATGTTAAGGGCAGCTTAGAACGCTGTATTCGGGTCTTGATTCAGGTTAATACCGCCCAACCCCAATCGGCGATCGTTCATCGCTATTTGCAGCAGGCTCAAGCCCTACGCCCCGATTTAGATATCCAGCTAACTACTAATCCTTAAATCGTAGCTACTGGACGATTAGGAGTCTTGTGATAATCGTTTACGAGTATGAAGTAAGAAGCAATCCAAATACAGATCAGCTTAAATTACTATCTGTTGACTGTTGACTGTTGACTGCTAACTGTTGACTGCTAACTGTTGACTGCTAACTGTTGACTGCTAACTGTTGACTGCTAACTGTTGACTGTTGACTGCTAACTGCTAACTGACTTGTGGTGTCGATCGCTATATAGATAAACTGAATTATAGTTACTGCACACAAAGGAACGATTAAAGAAGGATGCAAATTAAAGCAACCGAGCAAGCATTATTAGACTGGACTGGTGATTTACTCGCGGTGGGAATTGCCGAAGGAGAAACTGAACTATCAGGAGATTTGGCTACCCTCGATGAGAAGTTGGCAGGAACAATTTCTGAGCTGATTGCTGACGAAGAGTTTGAAGGCAAATCTGGCACTACCGCAGTTAGTCGCGTGGGCGGAAAAAATCCCGTGCGTAAGGTTGCTCTGGTCGGTCTAGGTAAATCAGAGGACTTGACTCTCAGTAGTTGGCGTGAGGCGGCAGCAGCGATCGCTCGTTTGGCAAAGAAAGAAAAAACTCTGGGAATTAGTTTGTCTAATGGTTCGGCAGCCGCGGCGGATGTGGCTCAAGCAATGACCGAAGCAATTATTTTATCTCTTCATGAAGATAATCGCTTTAAGTCTGAACCAGAATCGAAAGAGCCGAAGCTAGAAACGATCGAACTAATTGGTTTGGGAGAAGAGGACAAAGCGATCGCCACAGGGAAAACCATTGCCGAGGGCGTTATTCTGGCACGAGAATTAGTCAATGCCCCCGCGAACGAAGTAACTCCTGTAACGATGGCAGAGACGGCTCAACAGCTAGCCAACGACTATGGCTTAGAAATAAAGATTTTAGAAGAATCTGACTGTGCTGCCTTTGAACAGGGCATGGGAGCCTATCTAGGAGTCGGACAGGCTTCGGAAATTCCTCCTAAGTTTATCCATCTAATCTATAGACCAGAAGGGACAGCCAAGCGTAAAGTAGCGATCGTCGGTAAAAGCCTCACTTTTGATTCAGGTGGCTTAAACCTCAAGCCTAGCGGTAGCGGGATTGAAACCATGAAAATGGATATGGGCGGTGGTGCTGCCACCCTGGGAGCCGCAAAAGCGATCGCTCAACTTAAGCCCGATACGGAAGTTCACTTTATCTGCGCCGCCACCGAAAATATGATCAGCGGCAAGGCAATGCACCCAGGGGATATCCTCAAGGCGGCGAATGGTAAGACAATTGAAGTTAATAATACGGATGCCGAAGGTCGCCTAACCCTAGCAGATGCCTTAATTTATGCCGAGTCTCTAGAGGTTGATGCGATCGTCGATCTAGCTACCCTGACTGGAGCCTGCATCGTGGCTTTGGGTAACGATATTGCGGGGCTATGGACTAGCAATGAGGCTCTGGCAACAGAAATGAAAACGGCAGCCGAATCGGCAGGAGAAAAGTTTTGGCAGTTGCCCATGGAAGAAAAATACTTTGAGGGCTTAAAATCTCAGATTGCCGACATGAAAAATACAGGTCCTCGTGCGGGGGGATCGATTACAGCCGCCTTATTCCTCAAGCAGTTTATTAAGGATACTCCCTGGATGCATCTAGACGTGGCAGGTCCAGTCTGGTCTGATGCTCCTGGAGGCATAAATAATAAAGGTGCAACGGGCTTTCCTGTGAGAACTTTGGTTAACTGGGTCAGCAGCTAGGTTCGACTTCGGTTAGCTAACCAGAGCCATAAGATCATTGCTCGATGAAAAATTTCAGTAAATGCTGACAACAAAATGAAAATGTATCCTGCGACACAGTTTATAATTTTACATCGCTGCTAATTTTAGTATTGCGCTAGGAACCGATTCTGATCAAATCTTTCCTAGCGATCGCTTTACTAGGCGATAAAATTTTTAGGTGTGAGGAACATGAATAAAATAATCGGCAATTTGTTGTTGGCTTGTCCAGCGGCAGCAGTTTTTGTGCTAGGTTCGCAACTGCAAGCTTCAGCTCAATCGGCTGTAGGAGATAATTCTCAGCTACTTAATCAAATCAACAGTTACGGACAAGAAGGTCAAGCTGTTCCGCGCAATCAGGTAACCAACGTTAACCAACTGCGGGACGTATCCCCTACAGACTGGGCTTATGAGGCGCTCCGCAGCTTGGTAGATCGCTATGGCTGTATCTCTGGTTTCCCCAACCAAACTTACCGTGGCGACCAGCCTTTATCTCGTTACGAATTCGCGGCTGGGCTGAATTCTTGTCTCAATCAGATTGAGCGTTTAATTGCTTCCCAAGATGCCTCTGTCGCTCCTGAAGATTTAGATACAGTCAATCGTCTAGGAGAAGAGTTTGAAGCAGAACTGAGTGCGATCGGTGGGCGAGTAGACGAAGTTGAAAGCCGAACTGCTGTTCTCGAAGATAGCCAGTTTTCAACTACAACCAAGCTCGAAGGTGAAGTTGTATTTGGTATTAGCGGCGAGTTTAACACCACTAATAATGACGAAATTGTTTTCCAAGACCGAGTACGTTTAGCGTTTGTTTCCAGTTTCTTCGGGGAAGATGCTCTATATACTCGTCTTGATGCCTCAAATGCTGGTTTTGGCTTTCAAACAGACGATGGCAACGGCGATCCCGTAGATCTTGATACAGGTACTTTGACCTATCAAACTTCTGATAGCGGTAATGACATCGGTATTGGCTGGTTGGCTTACTATTTCCCGATTGGCGATCGGATTGATGTCTATCTTCCTGCCGCTTTCCCTCTTTGGGTTGACTTCGTTCCTTCTCTGAGTCCTTTCCTTGACTCCTTTACGGGTGCATCTGGTTCGCTTTCAAGTTTTGCGGAATCCAGCCCCATTTACAAAATTGGTCTTGCTGCTGGTGGCGGTGTCGGTGGCAACGTCGAGGTAACAGATTTTCTTACTGTCAGCGCTGGTTTCTTTGGCGGAGATTCTTTCAATCCTACTGAGAGCGATGACGGTGGTTTGTTTAACGAAGAGTACTCTATCTTAGGTCAGGCTACCTTTAGCTTCCTAGATGATCGACTACAGGTTGCAGGTACTTATGTACTAGGTCAACTTGGTGCTGATGACAATACTATCTTCGATCTTGGGGTTGGTACTTCTACTGCAAGACAGCCTTTTGGTGATGGCGAGAAAGTGGCAGCAAACTCCTACGGGGTTGCCAGTGCATTCCAGCTTAACGACCGCATCGCGATAAACGCTTTTGGGATGTTTACCGATGCCCAAATTTCGGAAGACGGTGACGGAGAAGCTGATATATGGTCTTATGGTGCAGGTCTTTCTTTCCCTGACTTGGGTAGAGAAGGAAATCTTGGAGCTTTGTTTGCGGGTGTCGAACCTTATGCCGACGATGAAAGCAATCCAATTCACCTAGAGGCTTTATACAAATATCAGTTTAACGATAATATCTCTGTTACTCCTGGTGTCGTCTATCTCATTAACCCCAACGGCAATGACGAAGATGATGATGCGTTACTTGGCGTTTTGAGAACGACCTTTACCTTCTAGGAAATCTTTCCGCATTTATTGAGCTAATTACCAACCTAAGAGACCGTAGTCAACTTTATATTATTGACTGCGGTCTTTTTATGTTGACAGCAAATTTTGCAGACTTGCCTGCATCACGTCAGTAGTTTGTCCAGAAACGCTAAACAGCAGAGCCTCACGGTAGACCCTGGCTGCATCAGAGTGTAAATAGTTTGCCGCACCGCTAGAGGCAATTACCGCTGCCATACTACAGCGTTGGGACAGGTTGATAATTTCTCCTCGAAGCTGTAACTTCTGCTCATAGGTTACTTGGCGATCGCCAATAAAAGCGATCGCCTGCTGTGCTTTTGCTCTTACTTCTTGATGCAAAATCTCCCATGACTCTGTCAGAAATTCTAGCTGTTTTCTCTCGGCTAGCTGCTGGAGAATATCTAGTCCAGCATCGGCATTGCCCAAAGCAAAAAAGCCATGATTGAGAATATTCTTTTTGCTGGTTTGATGGATTGTTCCTGGGGGGTCAATGCTAACTACCAGCTCTTGCTGAAGCTGCCAACCATCAATTGTGGCGCTAACGGTGTTTGTCGCGGCTACGGCGAGTAATTCCAGCGGTTGACTACAGACAATGGTTCCTCCAGATTCCTGTACCGCATTTTTTAAGGGTAAGATTCCGTACAGCTCGCGACCATCGGTTAAAGTCGCGCCGACGATAAACCGCTCAAAAAAGCCACAGCCTGTAATCCAGGGAACTTCACCCGTAAGCAGATACTTGCCCCCCTTTTCTGTTGCCAATAGCACTGGTGTTCCCGAACGGCGCAAATGGGAAAAACCAACTCCCAGAAGGGATTTTCCATTGGCAAAATCCTCTAATGACTGCGATCGCCATGTGGTGTTTTGGCTCTGTAATAATTTACCCACGGCGCTCTGATGCTGAGTTTGCAGAAATGCTAAAGCTCCAGAAGTTCTGGCAAATTTCATTTGTAAATGGTGATATGCTGCTGGACTCAAACCCAAGCCTCCCAAAGCAGTTGGAGCTTTCCAGGCTAGCCAAGAGCGATCGCCCATATGTTGTAGAATTGATTTCAGTTTGCTGGCATCTCGATCAATTTCGTTGGCAACAGGAGCAACCTCTTGCTGGAGCCAGAGTTCTATTGGCTGGAGCCAGCTATTCATTTACTGCTTATCACCTTTAGTATCCAGATTAATATCCTTGACGTTTCTCGCAATCCGAGAAAGCTCACTTTTTTCGTTGATCGATACGCGAGATGGGGAACCACTAATAATTCCTTCGTAGTTGCGGAAAGATTCTTTAATAAAGGGAATTTCTGGCGCATCAGAACTAATTACATACTCCCGAATACCTTTATCGTGCCAAGAGCCACGCATCTTAAATACGTTCATTGCTCTCGACATTTCTCCCCTGATTTCAACATACTGCAAGAGAATAATAGTATCGGTAATAGTCGAAATATGCGATTCTGTAATTGAATTCGCACCCAAAAACTGATCGGTAGTGTTGGTAAAAAAGCCCGTAATTTCTTCTTGTTTGGCATAGCCAGTCACACCAATGACAAACTGGCGAAAGGCGTTGTTAGTAACCCCCCTCGCTAAGGCAGAAAGAGAGTCGATCGCAATTCTTGAAGGCTTGAAGTCGGTAATTTCTGACTTGATCATCTGGAGGTGATCCTCTAACCCTGCCGACTCTGGATAGCAGCAGAGCAGCTTGAGTAATCCTTGGCGCTCCATCTCTTCAAAATCCACACCCCAGGAAGACGCATTACGCGATAGCTGCGCCCGAGATTCTTCATAGGCAAATAAAACGGCTCTTTCTCCCTGACGGCAGCCTTCTTCGAGAAATTTGCTGACCAATAGGGTTTTACCCGTACCGGTTGCTCCCGTTGCCAGAATTATGGAGTCTTTGAAAAAGCCACCGCCGCAGAGTTTGTCCAAAGTTTTGACTCCCGAAGAGCGGCGTACGTTGGAAGAACGCTGGGTGAGACGCATTGCTCCCAGAGGAAAAATATTAATACCATCGTTGGTAATAGTGAAGGGATATTCTCCCTTCATGTGAGTTGTTCCCCGTAGCTTCAGAATTTCGATTGTGCGGCGGCGGCGCTCTCCCTCCAGCACGTTGCGAATAATAATTACATTATCAGAAACAAATTCCTCTACGCCAAAACGAGCAATCTTTCCATACTCCTCCACTCTTTCCGTAGTCAAAATTGACGTTACCTCTAGCTGCTTGAGACGGGCAACCAAGCGAAAAATTTCGCGTCGCACCACTGAGGCAGCATCGTACTGCTGAAATACTGCCGTGACCGAATCAATGGAAACTAATTTAGCTTTATACTTGCGAATTGCATATTGAATCCGTTCAATCAGTGCTGAAAGGTCGAAATTACCCACTACTTCCTGCCCTTCAGGATCAGGTGAGGCATCAAGGATGAATAGCTTGCCGCGGTCAATTAAATTCTGCAAATCCCAGCCAAAACTACAGGCATTTTCAATAATATCTTTGGGTGATTCTTCAAAAGTGACGAAGATTCCTGGGCAGTCAAAAAACTCAATGCCAAGGTAAAGAAACTGCACCGCCAGTAGAGTTTTGCCCGTGCCTGAAGTTCCACTCACCAAGGTCGTTCTGCCAATCGGTAACCCACCATGAGTAATTTCATCAAATCCTTCGATCATGGTGCGAATTTTTCGCACTCCTCTAGTAGAGAGTTCTTGTGGCGGAGGTTGATTATTAGGAGTTGGTTCGTTCATCTACAACAGGACTAGCATTTTTTAGGCTTACTCAACAGGAGAAAATATTTATTCTTAAACATTTTTTAAGTATTTAAGCACCAGTATCATATCTTACATCTAATTAACCATCTGGCTTTACAATCTTTGTTCGCGAATTTCTTCATACAGCAAATCCAAGCCAATCAAAACCTTTTCGCGATCGCTCAAGTCGCCAATAATTTTCCGTACTGGAGGTGGCAAGACTTTAGAGAGGGTCGGAGTAGCCAGAATTTTATCTTCTTCTGCCAGCTGAGGATTTTTCAGAACGTCGATCACTTTAAGAGCATAGACTCCTTGAAAGTCTTTTTCCAGTATGTTTTTCAGGGTTTTCAAGGCTCTAACTGAATTCGGCGTATTTCCCGCTACATACAGTTTTAATACATATGTTTTTCTAAATTGATCCATAATATCTAACAATTTATCAACTGTTAATCAGCGATAAATTTGAAATTTTTCTGCACGAATACGAAAGGATTTTTCATGATTAACTTAGCTCAAGGCTGAGTATTTATTCTACTGCAAATAGCAAATTCATTGATTTGTCCGCATCAGGAATTGAACGTCGATACATTTCGCAGAGATGAGAAATTACATCAATCAGGGGCAAGCGATAGTCGAGGAGAATATCGTCATTACGTCCCTCAATCTTTAGTTGATGGGCAAAATCATCCATCAAATCCATGTGTATTTCGAGGATTTGAGATGTGGAAATATTGGCGAAAAAAGCACGATCAACCAACTCGTCAATTAGCTGGTCAATTTTGGCATCTTCGTCAAAATAAGTGAGCAAAATCTGGCGATAACCTTGGCTAATTTTTGCCAACAGCTCTTCTTGCTGTGCATCAGACAAATTAGTCCAAAAAGAATCGGGATCTCGCTTATAAAAAAAGCCCCAATAGCTCAATCTTTCTTTTAACTTATCCGTCAAGCGTCTTTGTTGAACCTTTAAAGAGCCTTTCACTGCTATGTTCGGCTGTTCTAGAGCAGACGCGGCTTGCACTGCGTTAACATTTGGCGCTAGACTCACAAACTTGCTAATTGCCAAATTAATATAGGACTTTATTTCTTTAAATTGGCTAGGGTACAGCTTAATCTCTGCCTGATGATAAATATTGCTGCTTTCTGCCATTGAGGAAGTAAACTCATCAGCTTTCGTCGCTGGCAGGTAAACTGACTTAGACTCCAACAATACTGTTGGGAGAAGAATCTCTGTCTGCCAAATTCTATTAATTAGAGGATTTAGCTGTTCATCTACTCTCAAAATTAGACAATCAATCTGCTGCGAATTATTAACAATATAATTAGCCAAATCATCCATCAGAGCATAACACTTTAGCTCGTAACAATTACTGTCCAACAACTGCTTAGCTAGCTCACATAGCTGCTTCTGAGCCGAATACAGGCAGATTTGCAGCTTGGCTGGCAAAGTTTTTGATGAGGAACGATTATCTTGATAATCTGACATTGTCGGATGAATTATACACGGTAGTGGCTAGTACCTATTAGACGCAGAACTTTAATCTGATGCCAAAGCTCTGGGTTTGCTTGAAGCAAAGCGCCTTAGTTGTTCATACTCACTCACTCCCATTATTAGAGCAAGAAAATACTTAACCTACGCACAGCTCTATTTAATAAAAATTTAACATTTATTGCGCCTGTTTGCGGATTGTAACAAAAAATAACTAAAAACAAACTAGAGAAACAGGAAGAAAGCATTAATATGTTTTATATCGATTCAAGTTGAAAAATCTAGCCGCTCTGGCAATTATTCAAAAAATTATTAATCAGGTCATGCTAAGCATTAGGCAAGAATATTGGCTCGGGTTTTATTGGCTCGGGTTTTGAGTTTTAATGCAATATATTGAAGGAGCATGAGGTGTAAAGTATTTAATTAAATCAGCATTGTTAACAACAAATTGATTAATTGTAAAATTGTTGCTCGATAATTGTATGCTCAAAACTGTTCTCTGCTGATCTAAAAATTAGACCAAGAAAATATATATCTGTCTAAGTAGGTCATAGTCAAAGTAGGCAAAATTGCCAAAATAACCGAATAACCGTCATAATCGAGTAATACTGATTACCAAAAATCAAGCTTGTGCGTACCAGAGAATAGCGATAATATGAGCAAATTTATGGGCAAAATATAGATTTTGTTTTTTCTTAGGATGTCTCTATCTCCTATTTGACAATGATTGACGCAAAAATTGCTACCTATGCTAAAGAGTAGATTAAGGAAAACTAGGTAATCTACATCAATCTTGTTTTGACGTTAATCTAAATTAATAAAATTACCAGCATGGCAAGATAGCATATAGATAATAGAAAAAATGTGCAAAATTATTTCTGTTGTCAACTCGTAATCAATTAAAAATTGATCAATTATATTCAGCATTTGTAGTTTCAAATTACTGAAATTATACCCCGTTGACAATTTTAGGCAGAAGCATAAATCCCAGATTATCTGCTGCCCTTTGGTCAAAGGCAAGTCTTCACTAACTTTACTCTGTTTGAACTGCATCTAAAGCCAAAGTTTTAGATATTAGGTTTAATGATATATGTTTGATAATTCTCCCTTGCTCAAAGAATTTGTCTCCCCAATCCCTATATGTCAGCCTAATGCTGATTTGGGTAATATGCTGAGTATTTTTCAGCATTTAAACTGCAAGATGCTGGCAATTCCTCAACCACAATTAGCCTGGGGTATTCTTCGAGCCGAAGATTTGCTATCTATAGTTGCTGAAGCTTGGCTAGGTGAAGGAATGAGTTTGGCAACTCATCCCAGAAACATCACATATCAGCAAAATATTACCCACCGATTGAAGCCCGACTCAAAAACTTCAATCAGACCAGCAAGGCTGTATCAGGGAGATCTAACGCTGGAGGAATTTCTCCGCCAAGAGGACGGCCCTGCTTTCGATGAGCAGGATGTCTGCTTAATAGTTGACCGTAGGGGAGAGTTACTGGGAAAGCTTGACCGCCAAAGAGTGATTCAATACCTCGGACGGACATTACTATCAACTTTGGTTGTCGATTTACCCCCGCCGCCTGAGAATCCGCAACTAGTTGATTTTACTGATTTGTTAGCCGAGATTGCTCTGCCTAGTAAGGTAGAAACAGCAACAGGACAGGTAATTCAAGCTAACCAGCTCTGGCAAAAGCTAGCGAATAATAATAATTCTACCAGTTTCTTATCCTCTTCATCTCCAGAAGACAGTCTCACTCGGATGACGCGATGCTGGATCGAGGAGCAGGAATTATTTTGTTCGGAGCATGCTTTGGAGAAAAATTTGACACGCAGTTTTGAGATTGGCGACCAAGACCACTTAGAGATAAAAGTTGTCAAAGCTGACGAGTGGAACTTGTTAAGAATACCGCTAATTACTAAGCATTACCTAGTCGTCGCAACTCCGATAATCGAAGCTCCGCAGTCAGGGACAAAAGACCTACCAGCCATGCCCGAAGCTGCTACCCACGAAATATTGGGTACGGTAAGTCACGAACTAAAGTCTCCTCTCACAGGCATTGTTGGTCTATCAAGTTTACTCAAGGGGCAAAAGCTAGGAGTTCTAAATCAGCGTCAGGCTCGCTATGTGGATTTAATCTATCGCAGTGGCAAAAAAATGATGAATATCGTCGATGATTTGCTACAGCTGACTACCTTTGCGGCGAATCAAGAGATTGAGCCAGAACTAATTAATTTAGAATTTCTTTGTCGGCAACTATATCAACAGGTTCTTGCCAGAGTCGAGCTGCTAGAGCCAGGATTTTCGGCAACCATCGAGCTGATTCAACCCCAGCTAAAAATTAAATCGGGAAGCGAAATTGCGATCGCCAATAAAGTGCTGTTGTCGGCAGTGTTGACCCACTTAATTTTAGAAGTGTTTGATGGTGGTCGAACTCCTAAACCATTAAAAATAGAAATTACTAGCCGAGCAGGACTGACGGCGATCATCATTTCTAGCCAGGAGAGCGAGGCTTTAGCAGCAAGCAATACTTCTGCTCAAGATTTTGGATTTAATCTCACCATCGCCAAATATTTGGCACGACTGCTGGAGGCAACAGTCTCCCACGATGACTCGCTGACAAATCCCCAGTTGATTCTGCTGCTACCCAAAAGCAAAATTCCCCAAGACGGCGTGACCGAATCCCCTGCTTCTATCTCTGCTGCTAAAGCAACCAACTTGACTATTCTTTGTCTGTATCCTGAACTAGAGGTAGTTGATCCGCATATTAGTGATCATCACAACCCTAATTTCGATCTCAAGAGCTGGTCGGACAGCTATGGATTACAGAACGGTTCTCAGCACCGTATAATTGAAGCCGATAGTTTAGAGCAGGCTCACAATTTGGCTCGTATCTGGCGACTGGATGCGATTGTCCTCAACGGCTATCAAATCGCTCAACCCGATCTCTATCTGCGATCGCTTCAGAGATATCATCATCTAGCAACATTACCGTTAATTACTCTCGATACGCGAACCACCGAAGCCGCTAATCAAATTGAAGGTCTAAATATCTATCCTTGCTTGCTTCCTGCCCAGCAGTGCCGCGTTGAGGATCTGATTCAGGTCATTCAAATTGCGATTGAATCTTAACATTTAGCATTTAACAGATAGTAATTCAAATCTATCTGTATGGGGCTTGCTTCTGAACTCTCAAGTCGGGCTGTGAAGGGTAAAGACCGTAATTTCTGGACGGCTACCAATACGTAGAGGTAAATTGGTCATGCCCAAACCTCGGTTCGTGTAGGTATAGGTATCTTCAACTCGGTCGAGTCCGGCAAAATATTTTTTACCGCCACGGGGCAACACTAAAGGGGTCAAAAAAGGAATCCGAATTTGTCCTCCATGGGAATGACCCGAAAGCTGGAGGGCAAAGCGATGGGTCTTAGCGCTTTTTTCAATATAGTCTGGTTCATGAACCAAAAAAACGGTTGGCATAGACTCGGGTAGTTGAGCTAAGATCTTAGCCAGGTTTGGTTTTCCCCAGTAGGGATCGTCAAGTCCAGCAATGGCTAGCCGATGAGAATCTTTTTGAATAAAATAAACTTCATTGTCGAGATTATCAATTTTGCTTGCTGCCAAAATGTGCTTGAGCTTACTAATTTTTCTAGCCCAGTGGTCATGATTACCCAGCACCGCAACCTTGACTGATCGTGCCTGAAGTTGACTCAACTGCTGCTTAATTTTCGCTGCATCAAAATTATTCCGTTTAGTAATAAAATCTCCAGTAATGGCGATCGCATCGGGCTGTTGTTGATTAACTAGCTTGATTATTCGAGAAAACCGCGACTCTGGCATAAAGTCGCCGATGTGGAGATCGCTAATCTGGACAATTTTAAATTCGTCAAATGCCTTGTCCAAATGAGGAATAGTGATCTCAATCGGCACGATTTCGATCCAGTTTGGCTCTATTTTTGCACCATAAATGTAGCAGCAGAGAGAGAACACCACTGTAATTAGCGTTGATCTCGCGATCCATCTTCTAAGTCTGCGGCGAAATCGGCGGTACTGAACCATAGCTAGCAAGATAGAAATGCGATCGTAAGATAATCAACGGTCAGAGCATCAAGGCACTTAGCTCCCTGCATGTGTTTGTCATCGCTGCACGACTGACGATTTTTTTAAAGTAGCGCGCGGGATAATCTCTGACTGCTATTACATATTAATCTTTGTTTACATGTTTTGACTTTTAGTATTATCACTGAACTTAAAACTAGAATTGGTTTAGCCAGATCCAATTAAGATCTAACATGACAGCAAAGTATTCCCATCAACACGCAATCATCACAGGCGGCTCTAGCGGTATTGGTAAGGCAGTTGCCAAGTTGCTGGCACAGCAGGGGGCAAATCTAACTCTAATTGCTCGCGATCGCACTAAATTAGAGCATGCAAAACAAGAAATTGAGGCAGTAAAAGTTAATTCTAGCCAGATAGTAAACTTCGTTACGGCTGACGTTGCTAATCGAGAATCGGTGACTTGGGCGATCAAGCAGGCGATCGCCGATTTAGGTACTCCCAGAATCTTAATTACCTCGGCAGGAATGGTGCATCCTGGTTATTTTAGCGAAATTCCGCTAGATATCTTCGAGAAAACCATGGCGGTGAATTATTTCGGCTCTTTATATAGCGTTAAGGCTGTTTTGCCCTCTATGGTTGAGCAGGGACAGGGACAGATCGTCCTAGTATCTTCAGGGGCAGGTTTAATTGGCATCTACGGCTATACGAGCTATTGCCCCTCAAAATTTGCTCTGCGAGGGTTAGCCGAATCCTTACGGGGAGAACTCAAGCCCCAGGGTATTAGCGTTGCCGTTGTCTATCCTCCCGATACCGATACACCGCAGCTCGCAGCGGAAAATAAAATTAAGCCAGTCGAAACTAAACAAATCACCGCTACAGCAAAAACCTGGAGCGCCACTGCTGTCGCTCAAGAAATCATGCGAGGCATGGAAAAAAAGCAGTTAGCGATCGCACCTGGACTGGAGTTAAAGATACTCAACCGCTGGCATAGTTTACTGTCGCCTTTACTCAACTGGTATTTCGACAGAATTGTTAGTCAGACCAAAAGGTCTGACCTAGATTGAGTAATCTTCCTCAAATAAACCTAAATAGAAATAGAGCAATAAAAATCAAATATAGAGTTGCCATTAACAAACTAATAATAGTTACTTTAAGAAGACTTATCGAGATTAAAACCCTCAAAATTATCGGCAAAATCCTTTTTGGTCATAGGTTGACTGACGACAATTCCCTCTTCCCCCAAATTTTCCAGAGGCTTGCCTTCAACACTGATCCAAATTCGATCTTTCTCACTCAAACTACTGGCAGTATAAATAATCTGTGCCAGTCGGCTACTCATAGAGGCGCTACCACCACCAGTGACAAACTCTTGAGAAAGATTTATATGAGTCCCCGTATTGTCAGTAGAAAGACTCAGTAATTTTGTCCCTTGAGGAATAGCTGTGGTGTATTCCGCGTCGGCTGGAGGTTGAGCCAGCAAAGTTTCTAATGCGGCTGCCAAAACTCGCTCAGACTTAACTGATTTATTAAAGGTCATCGTGCTGGGAACTAATTCAATGCCTTCTCCTGTAGGATTGAGCCAGCAGATTTCGACAACTCGTTCAGCGGTAATTGCTTCGGGAATAGGGACGTCTATTTCTCCTGATTCGATTGGCTTTGGGCTAGGTTGAACCACCTTTGCCGTTTGCTCTAGGTTAGATTTTGTCCACCAAGCAACTCCTCCTCCCGCAGCGAGGATAAGACCAGTGATGGCTGCCATCACCGTAAGAGAAAGACGGTTTTTGTTACGATCCTGCATAGATTATGCTCCTGATCCAAGAAAATGTCTGGATTACGATTTGAAGATTTACGGCAGCTTAGTTTCTAAACGAAAGAAACCAGTTAGCTCTAAGTTATCTTCATTAATCTCTAATTGTAAGATACGAGCCAGAATTCCGTCTGCCTCAAGAGAGTTTAAGTCCAGGCGATCGCTGATTCCCTCGGCAAAACCATTGAGCAGCCGAGATGACATCGGACGGTCATTAACTGTTCCCTGAGGGTTAATTAGGCGAATTGCTTGACCCTGAACTACTTCGAGAGACAATTCTAAACTAATAGCTAATTCTCTAGAAGGATTTTCCGTCTCAGAAGTTCCAGGCGACAAATTTGAATTGAGATTGGGTTGGGGTCTAGCTCGGTCGAGCTTAAAACTTATCTGGAGGCGGTTTTTGGGACGCATTTCCAGAGCAATATCAGATATCTGATAACTAGCATTGCTAGAACCAGTTCTCCTGGATACGAGGCGATTAAGAGTTCTCTGAAGTTGCGCTCGAATCTGCTCTGACTCTAGGGCTTGATTAAGATCTGCTTCGGTAAAGACTAATTTGGCGACTCCTGAAGCTGGTGCGTTGAGAGATTCACGTAGACCTTCGATGCTGCTTGTTCTAAGCCGATCAAGCTTTACTGCTAGGGGATCCGTCTCTAGATCGAGGGTGGCAATCCTGACTCCTGGTTCGATTACTATTCCTCGGTTAGCGATTCTGACACGGTCAATTTTTCCCTGCACCCCACGGTAATTTGGTCGATTATCAATTCTGACTGCCTGCTCTTCGACACTGATAATCTGCCCGCCTATTGCTCCTTCAACCAGGCGATCAACAACGATTCCTCCGCCAGAACCCACCGATAGCAAACTCGCCAGTACAATCGTCAGAATTTCCATGAGGTTAATGATTAATCAATTAATTTTGAGGCAAAAACCACCTCCGTTGGGCGCGTCTCTAACCAGGATTGACTCGCATCAACACCTGACCAAATTCTACAGGTTCACCATTCTGTACCGCTATCTCCATAATTTGCCCGGTGACTTCTCCTTCAATTTCATTCATCAATTTCATCGCTTCAATAATACACACCGTATCCCCTTTCGTAATGCGATCGCCTACCCCGACAAATGGATCTTCGTCTGGTGCAGGAGCAGAATAAAATGTTCCAACCATTGGCGAAGTTACATCGACCCACTTCTTATCATCTACCGTTGGGGCAGCAGCTTGGGGAGCGGGAGGGGCGACCGCCGCGGGAGCTGTTGCGGGGGGAGATGACATCGTTTCTACCGTCTGGGGTGCAATTGCAGTTGGAGCAACTGCGACTAAACCCTTATCTTTACGTACTGTTAATTCAAAATCAGCGTTTTTTAGTACTAACTCAGTGATGTCGGTTTGAGAGATCGCTCCTAACAAATCACGAAGTTCTTGAAAATTTATAGACACAAACTATCCAGCCATTATTAAGAGTAATTTTGTCATTCTCAAAGATAGTTGCGTGGTATTTTTACATATCTATGAGATTGCAGGAATTATTGGTTGATTGGGCAGCAGAAATTTAGTTTTCCCGACCAAGATAAGAACCATCGCGAGTATCAACCTTAATTTTTTCGCCAATGGAAATAAAGAGCGGCACCATCACTTGCGCCCCCGTCTCAACGATCGCTGGCTTCGTACCTCCTGTTGCCGTGTCGCCCTTGACACCAGGGTCAGTATCGGTGATTTCTAAGACGACAGAGGTGGGCAATTCAATTTCTAAGACTTTTTCATCCCAGAAAATGACGTTGACCTCCATTTCCTCTTTGAGAAAGTTAACGCGATCGCCCAAGTTCTCGTCGCTCATGCGAGTCTCTTCATAAGTTTCCATATCCATAAAGACAAATTCATCTCCGTCTTTATAGGTATGCTGCATGTTGCGCTTTTCTAAATTTGCTTGGGGAACACTTTCTCCAGCGCGAAAAGTTTTTTCTACCGTGTTTCCTGTTTGGACATTTTTGAGCTTGGTTCTGACAAATGCTGAACCCTTCCCTGGTTTGACGTGCAAGAATTCAACTACTCGCCAGACAGACCCATCCAGCTCAACAGTAACTCCCGTGCGAAAGTCATTACTAGAAATCATGAAGCTAAAATATATGCTTAAAGATCGACATTTAATTGTACCTGATGACGGGCTTTTAAAATGGCTGCCCTCCTGCATGTCCGCAAAATCGACAGTCATAAATCATCAAGACTAAATTGGTTGGCAACATCTCGCCAGGATTTTTACTTTAGGAGCGTCACCCGTCTATAGTTATCGCGAGGAAAAGTTCTGCATTCAATAACCACTAAATATCCCAGGAAGTAAAGAAATGTTGACAAGGGAGAGCAAATACTAAGATCATACACCTTAGTAGTTTTGGCTTTTCTTAATATTTTTAGGCGCTCGTGCAAGATTAAATTTATGAACATCAAGAAAAATAACCTTTTAAGGGGAAAGCGACCTCTGGGATACCACATCGTTACCCCACTCCTCGCCATAATCGTCACTTTGGGTACTTTGGTCGGTTGGCAAACTCCAGCATCAGCTATCTTGGCTCAGGGAGATGCTGTTACCGATCCGCAAGCTATTCTGCGCTATGCATTGCCGATTGAGAACGATTCGGTACGAAAACTTCAGAAGAGTTTGGAAGGAATTTCCAACAAGCTCAGAGCAAAACGCTGGAAAAATATTGGTCGTAACATTACAGATGCCAGTTTTGTTCTCTCCGCTCGCCGCGATAAGCTGCTGGCATCTATTCCCGAAGCGCGCCAACCACAGGCTGAAAAGTTGATCGAAGAACTAACTCAGGGAACTGCCGAACTCAAAGAGATCGTCGCCACCAAGGATCGCGAAGCAACCTATATCAAGAGAAAAGAATTACTAGATTTGGTAACCGACCTAGAAGAGTTGATGGTAGTCGGCTATCCCTTTGAAGTCCCTGCCGAATATGCCTATCTACCCCAGCTTTTAGGTCGAGCAACCGTAGAGATTGCCACCAACAAAGGTGATTTGGAAGTAGTGGTGGATGGTTATAGCGCCCCAGTTAATGGTGGTAACTTTGTCGATCTGGTTAAGCGTGGCTTTTATGATGGTCTAGACTTCAATCGCGCTGAAGACTTCTATATTTTGCAGGCTGGAGATCCCCCTGGTGAAGCAGAAGGCTTTATCGATCCTGAAACTAACGAGTATCGTGCGATTCCAATTGAAGTATTGGTTAAAGGTGACGAACTACCTGTATACGGCGATACCTTAGAGGAGCTCGGTCGTTATTTGGATGAACCAGCGATTCCTTTCAACTCCTATGGCGCTATGGCTCTGGCTCGCCCTGCTAATGACCCCAATGGCGGCTCATCTCAGTTTTTCTTTTTCAAGTTTGATACCGAGATCACGCCCCCTGGCTATAACCTGATGGATGGACGTTATTCTGTGTTTGGCTATCTAACTAAAGGGAAAGAAGTCTTGGAAGAATTAACCGCAGGAGACCAAATTATCTCTGCCAAGGTGATTGAGGGACTAGAAAACTTAAAAGAACCATCTTAATCAGTTAACAGTTAACAGTTAACAGGTCTGAAACAGTACTTTCTAGTAACTGGACACATCTTAGAGATGAACACAAATCAAGAAACCCCAAGGCGATGGATGAACTTCTAGTCAGAGATATAGGGGAGCAAGGGCTGTTGGCGAGATTGCAAAGTTTCTGTCCTGCTGAAATAGTAGGAGATGACGGGGCAATTTTACCGATCGCCCCAAACTGTTCCATTGTCGTGACGACTGATGTACTCGTCGATGGAGTCCACTTTAGCGATCGCACTACTAGTCCTTTTGATGTGGGTTGGCGTGCTGTCGCTGCCAATCTTTCCGATATAGCCGCTATGGGTGCTAAACCGTTGGGAATTACTGTTGGACTGTCTATTCCTAGAATGCTTGCCGTAAGCTGGATTGAGGAAGTTTATCAGGGAATGAGCGCCTGTCTGGCAACCTATTGTACCCCCCTAGCGGGAGGAGATATTTGCCGTTCGACGGTGATAAGTTTAGCAATTACTGCTTTAGGAGAAGTATCATCCCCACAGGCTATCTGTCGCCATAATGCTCGCTCAGGAGATGCGATTGTGGCGACGGGTCTGCACGGTCTATCCCGTGGGGGTTTAGAACTGTTGCTCAACCCAGAACTAGCCGATCTGATTGAGGTCGAAGAACGCTCTCGTTTAATTGAGGCTCATCAACGACCAAAACCGAGACTTGATGTCTTACCTCACCTGAGAGAAACTGTGCCCGATATGGCGATCGCTGGCATGGATAGCAGTGATGGCATGGCAGATGCTGTGAGGCAAATTTGCCATCGCAGCGGTGTAGGTGCCAGGTTGGATCGTTCTCAGATTGCTCTTGATCCTAGTTTAATTAAGTTAGTAGGGGCAGAAACTGCCTGGTCGTGGGCGCTACATGGTGGAGAGGATTTTGAATTGATTCTCTGTCTTCCCGAACTATTAGCCCATCAGCTTGTGACAAGATTAGGTTCTCACGCCGCTATAATCGGCAAAATTACCGCTACACCAGAAATTGTGGTCGTCGATCCCCATAATTCGACAGTTCGAGAATTTCTCGCCTCGGAGACAGAATTTCAGCATTTTTGAGCGTCATTGCTCGCGTTGACTTGATCTAGAGTCTTTCTTTTCTCTTGATCGCTTGGGGCAACCTGCTTAATTGAATCATATGTTATTCATCCATACCACAGAGAAAATAGTTATCTTGGTATGGATTTGTGATTTGAAAATGGGAACGATAGGTCAGATAAGAGAAGATTGTAAATCAGAATCATCTAGACCATTTAATAATCTGCTTTCTCTTTGTCTTCGGGAGTAACTCATTAGAATTGCGATGAATCCATCTATCCCAGGTTCATGATAAATTAATGTCCCATTCAATTTTTCACCAAAGTATAGAGCTGCAATTGCCTAAGACTATGTATAATCATCCAGGTCGCGATCGCCCAGCAAATGCTATTTTGCAGATTGCCCTGAATAATACCGATGGATTAGCAATTTTGTCTGATTTGGCAGCAACCGTGGGTAGCTTGTTTGCTGCGGACTCATGTATTGTCCTCTCAGGAGTCGCCGATGGGAGCGAGGCTAATCAAGTTGGTTTTTGGCAAGAGTCAGCAAGTTTCTCGGCTAAAGCGCTCCAGCAGCTATCTGCGCTTTCTATACCCCCCCGTGATTCTCTTTGCCCTTTAATCAAGCCAGAATCGCCTCTATTTAATACTCTCAACTGCCCGATTCAAAAGATTGCGCCAGACAAAAGCTGGTTAGGCATAACTACTCAATTTCAGGGTCAGAACAATGGCTTAGTGCTGCTATTCAAGCATGATGATAGGGAGTGGACGGAAACTGAAGCAGAATTACTAACGCAAATTACTAGTGCGATCGCCATTTCTATCTCCCAAGCTCAGCTACAGCACCAGTCTCGGACGAAGTCTCGCTACCAGAATTTGCTCAAAAAACTGAGTCGGGAAATCAGCGAAGGTTATCAACTCCAGTCCCTATTGCACAATTGCCTTGCCGAAGTCGGTCATGCCCTAGGGTTAGACCGCGGCATAGTCCTGATGTTTAAATATCAGAATCCTCTCAAAGCCAAGGATAGAGAACAGAAAATGGTGCAGGGAAGTGCCAGAATCGCCTGTCAGTGGAATTCAAATTTAGTACCCCCATCGCCTCCTAGTTCTTTTAGCCTGATCAATTCAGATTTGTGCCAACAGGCCTGGCGCAATGCTCCGAATTGTCTACACCTAAATTCTGAAGCAGTTTTTCCCGACCTTGAGGTTGAGGCCATAGCAACCAGAGGTAGTGCTTTAATTATGATGCCCTTAATGGGCAAAAAAACCAGCGAAACTGATTCAGCCATGGTTTTGGGCTTTTTAGTACTCCAAAGCGATCAAGAGCGCTACTGGTCACAAGATGAGCTAGAGTTGATTGACTGGGTGGGAGTCCAAATCGGTACGGCGATCGTTAATGAGCAAACCCTCAATCGAGTCCAGCTAATTGTGGACGAGAGGACAGCCCAGCTAACCTCTAGTATCGACATGCAGGGCAAGCTGTCGGCAAAGATGCGGCAGCATATTGAGCAGCTGCAAAAGCTGAATCAGCTCAAGGATGACTTTATGAATAGTATGAGTCATGAGCTAAAAACTCCTCTAACCAGCATGAAAATTGCGATCAAAATGCTGCGTCAGCCCGAAATATCTCCAGAGATGCGAGACAGATATCTCGATATTTTGGAGCAAGAATGGAATCGTGAGTATAATCTGATCAAAGACCTGCTAACGCTGCAACAGGTGGAGTCGGGAGAGTTAGACTACAGTCCTCAAGAGCTAGATCTAGCTCAAACTATCAGTAATTTAAGTCAATCCTTCAGCGAAAAGTGGCAGTCAGAGCGAGATATTAAGCTAGTCTGCAATTTAACAGTACCAGATCTCAAGATTCATACCGATGCAGAAAGCCTCAAACACATCCTGCAAGAGCTACTTTCTAATGCTGGTAAATATTGTAACCCCCATACTACAGTTGAGCTGGTTGTATCTTCCCAGCTAGCGGCACAGCAGTCTGAAATTGTTATTTCAGTAGCTAATTTGGGTGCGGGAATTACAGCGGCAGAACTACCCCACATATTCGATAAGTTTCGAAGAGGTCAGGGTGTGACCGATCGCGCAGTGCCTGGAACAGGACTTGGTTTGACTTTGGTGCAATATTTAGTCGAGCATTTGGGAGGGACGATTGATGTTACTAGCAAACCGACAGAGAATGATGAGCAAACATTTTTAACTACTTTTGTCCTCAAATTACCGCAATTTCAACAGGCAATTAGTTAATCTAATGACAGGTTGTTTGAGCTTAACTAATAATTTTGGTTGATCGCTGCTGGCAAAATCTTTCTCAACTGGTCGAGCAAAATATCTCTATGAAATGGCACAAAAGTAAAAAGTCTATTCCCGCAAAATCGAGGCGATCGCCCGCTGATGGCTATCGTTATTCGCCGTTTTTGCGCCAGTTCAAGGTTTTTAGCATCTCAGTTAGATTACTTATTAGTCTCTGGTGGGATAAAGTTACGAGGAATAATTCTTCTCAGCGTCGGCATCGAATTGCGAGATGGTTAGTCAAAAATATCTTAGAGCTAGGACCTACTTTTATCAAGATTGGACAGTCTTTATCTACCCGTGCCGACTTAATTCCGATTGAGTATATTGAGGAGTTTGGTCAACTACAGGATCGAGTTCCGCCCTTCTCTTCTGATCTGGCGATCGCCGCAGTGGAACAAGAATTAGGCAAGCCTATCTCCGTCTTGTTTGCCGAGTTTAATCCCACTCCTCTAGCCGCAGCTAGCTTGGGGCAGGTGCATAAAGCCAGACTCCACACAGGAGAAGATGTCGTGGTCAAGGTACAGCGCCCTGGTTTAGCCCGCTTATTTAACCTGGATTTTGAGATCCTGCATCGCTTGGTACGCTGGCTCAATCGACTGTCAAAAGAAATTCGTAAGTTTAATTTAGAGGGGATCTACCGCGAGTTTTTTGAGCTGCTATATTTGGAAATTGACTACATCCACGAGGGCAAAAACGCCGATCGCTTTCGGCAGAATTTTCAGGACTACCAGAGAGTTGCAGTCCCCCAGGTGTATTGGCAGTACACTACCTCCAAAATTTTAACCCTAGAATATTTACCAGGAATCAAAATTGACAATCGCCCAGCTTTGGAGGCAAGCCAGATCGATACCCAGGAAGTAATCCAGCTTGGCATTACCTGCTATTTAAAACAACTTTTAGAAGACGGCTTTTTTCAGTCCGATCCTCACCCTGGCAATATGGCGGTCAGCTCTAAGGGAGATATTATTTTCTATGATTTTGGCACGATGGCAGAGGTTAAAACCATCGACAAAGATCAAATGATCAAAACTTTCTTTGCTGTTCTGAAGAAAGATGCCGATGAAGTAGTGGAAACTCTGATTTATATGGGTTTAATTGAGCCTGTGGCGGATATGACTCCTGTAAAACGGATGATCGCCTTCATGATCGAAGAGTTTCGTGATAAGCCCGTAGACGTAAGAGCTTTTGAACAGATTACCGAAGAAGTCTACAGTATTTTTGAGCAGCAGCCGTTTCGCTTACCGCCCCAGATGACCTTTGTGGTTAAGTCTCTGACTACCCTAGACGGCATCGCCCGCGCCCTCGATCCGCAATATAACCTCCTCGCTGCGGCACAACCGTTCCTCAAGCAAATTGCCTTCCAGCAACAGCAGGGGAGTATGCTGGGGATCCTGGCTCGACAAACCAAAGACTTTATCCAGTACAAGCTGCGTCAGCCCAATCGGACGCAAACTTCAATCATGCGCCTAGAATCCCGTTTGGATCTGGGAGAACTACAGGTTAAGGTCAAGTCGATTGAAAGTGAGCGATCGCTTAAACAAATTCAGCTTGGCATTCAAAGCCTGATTTACACCTGCCTATCGGGGTTTAGTCTGCTGTCGGGTTCGGTTTTACTGGTGGGCAATCTAGAAGGAGTGGCGATCGCCCTATTTTGCTTTGCCAGCTTTTGGTTTATCCTCCTGCTAAAATCTCTGACCAGCATGGCAGCAAGAGAGAAGATGTATAAGATGGCGCAAAAGTAGTTGATTTCTAATAGTTGAGAATTAAGCCACAATAATACTGCTTCTACCAGGCACAATAAGTTCCAGCTTGCTTCCTTCAGCGGTAGTTTGCCAGTTTAACCTTCCCGCACCGTAAATAACTTTCTGCGGCTCAGTTTTCAACTCAGTGACACCAAAAACTGGCTCAACCTGTTCTTTGCTAGTATTAACCGCCACAATTACTTCCTCTCGATCCAGAATGCGAGCAAAAACATAGAGATCGTGGTCGGCAAATAGGGTTTTATAGGTGCCTGTGCGCAAGGCTGCATACTGATGGCGCAGGGCAATGAGCTGTTTATAGTTCTTGAGAATTTCGACATCCCATTGCTCGGCTTCGGGGAAAACGCGACGACAATCAGGGTCTTTACCCCCAGGTAAACCAACCTCGTCGCCATAAAAAATGCTTGGCGCACCAGGAAAAGTCATCATCAGCACGCTTGCCAACATAAAGCTATCCTGATCTTCCCCTACGGTAGTTAGCATGCGAGGGGTATCGTGGCTGTCGAGCAGATTTAGCTGTGCCTGCTGGATTTCCCAATCATAAAGCTTAAGCAGGGCATCAATGCGAATAGCATATTCAGCAGCAGATATCGGTGGATAGGGTCGTAATTCTCCCTGGCAGAATTCGGGAATATAGTTCTCTCCTCCCGCAAAAGCGATCGCCGCCTCGGTAAAGCGATAGTTCATCACTCCATCAAACTGGGTACCATCGAGCCAGTGGCTGGCATCACCCCAAATTTCACCGACAATATAAGCATCAGGATTTACCGCTTTGACGCGATCGCGAAATTCTTGCCAAAAACCAGGAGTGTCTACTTCATTGGGTACATCCAAACGCCAGCCGTCGATACCCTGATGCAGCCAATATTCTGCTACCTGCATGATGTATTCCTTGACCTGGGGATTATCATGATTAAACTCAGGCAAAGCACGATCGCCGATCCAGCCTTCATAGTTGGCGGGTTTGCTACCGTCGTATGCCGACAATGGCCAGCCTTGAACCTTAAACCAGTCTAACCATGGAGAATTAGGGCCGTTTTCTAAAATATCATTAAAGAAGAAAAAACCACGACTGGCATGATTAAACACCCCGTCTAGCACTACTTTGAGATCTCGTTCGTGAGCGGCTTTTATTAGAGCTTCAAACGCCACGTTCCCCCCTAACATCGGATCTACCTGGTAGTAGTCGTGAGTATGATAACGATGATTGGAAGCCGACTGAAAAATTGGCGTAAAGTAGATAGCGTTAGCGCCCAAATCCTGAATGTAGTCAAGCTTATCGATTACGCCCCAAAGATTGCCCCCTTTATATCCTTGATAGGTAGGCGTTGCATCCCAACCTTCATATTTGGCAGCTTGCCACTGTCCTTTGACTGTTGATTCACTGCGAGCAAAGCGATCGGGAAATATCTGATAGAAAACGGCATTTTTGACCCAATCTGGTGTTTTAATCATGGCTATTTGTTAAATACTTGTTGGTGCAAACTCGGTAATTTGGCAGACACCAGAAAACTATAGTTACACCTGTATATTAAATAGCGATCGCCCGTCCCTCATCAACTGTAAAAAGATGGATTTTAGCAGTATTTATCTTCAACCAAAGGCAATCGCCAACCTGTACAGGTTTATCTGGTGGCAAAGACACCGTTAGGCTCAGATCTGGCTGTGCCACTACGTGAGCCGAAATATAGGTCTCATTCCCCAATGCCTCTACTAAATTTACCTCAATCTGGATGCTCGACTCTTTTTGTGTGTCGATAGATAAATGCTGAGGACGAATACCGAGAATTAGTGATTTGGCGCCACTCTGTTGCAAAGGTGCTTGCCATTGGGCAGGGAGTTTTAGAGCAAAGTGAGAACTAGCCAACTGGAGCGGTGAAATGAGATCCATTGGTAAAAAATTCATCGGTGGAGAACCAATAAACTCGGCAACAAAGCGGTTAGCAGGTCGTTCATAGATTTCTAGCGGGGGTGCAATCTGCTGAATTTGTCCATTATGCATGACCGCAATGCGATCGCCCATGGTCATTGCCTCAGTCTGATCGTGGGTAACATAAACAGTAGTTGTCTTTAACTGTCGCTGTAGCTGCACAATTTGCGCGCGAGTCTGAGTCCGTAGTTTGGCATCCAGGTTGGACAATGGTTCATCCATCAAAAAGACTTTGGGGTTACGGGCGATCGCTCTACCCAAGGCGACCCGCTGTTTTTGTCCCCCTGATAGTTCTTTGGGTAAACGATAGAGCAAAGGCTTAATCTGCAATAGATCCGCCACATACCGTACGCGATCGCGCACTTCTTTTTCTTTGGCTGACATGTATCGCAGATTACGGGGCAAATAGCGAGTTGTGCCAACTAAGGTCGTTTCAGCAAAACTTTTAACTGCCTGGTGCTTATCGTTATCGGCTGATTGTTTACTGTCCCTTCTTAAGCCAAAAGCGAGATTATCGTAAATATTTAGGTGGGGATACAGCGCATAATTTTGAAACACCATGGCAATGTTTCTCGCTTTGGAGGGCAAATTGTTAACAATGCGATCGTCAATATGAATATTTCCTCCTGTTAACTCCTCTAATCCTGCCAGCAAACGCAGTAGAGTACTCTTCCCGCAGCCAGAAGGCCCGACCAAAACCAAAAACTCCCCATCGGCAACGGTAAAATTAATATCTCGCAGGACGCTAATCGGTTTAGATTTATCGGCGTCAGAATCCAGACTATCTTTGCGGCTTTTTTTTCCGCGAGAGTAGCTTTTATATACGTTCTCAACTACTACCTGTGCCACAATTCAACCTAAATAAAGTGCATATTATCAGCTTTGACTAGTAATGTTAGCACTAGTAATTCAATACGACTGATGCAAATATCTATAATTGGGAATATGACCCAGAAATACCTAGGATGGAGATCTCAACCTTCAGAAGACTGCAATTAATTTGATTCAGGAACCAATAATCTCAGGGTAATCGCATCAAACGGATAGAGAGAAAAAGCTTGAACCAGATTAAAAGAGTCAATTGCCCCTGGGGATTTGATTATGCCCTGAGATTCCATTTAGTAAGATAATTTTTGTTTGCAGCTTAATGTTTTGATTTAATGTTTTGATTCGGCTGCGGAAAATTGACGACGTACAACAACTAAGCTTTAGAAAAGATTGCTTGACCGCATTTATTATGCATTCATCTCTTACTATTTTTTTGGCATAATTATTCAACCTCAAATAGATTGTTTTCCCTAAATATTTATCGAAGTAAATCCCTACGTTCGAGAAAAACAATAATAAGAGATTGTTCGGTATACCCGAAATAGCATGTGTTATGTACCACAGTAAGCTGTATTTTTTTATTTTATTAGTATATGAGTAAGCAGGCGAAATAAATTTAAAAGCTTCGTCCACAAATTGTAAACTATTAATCATAAGGGGACACATATTATGGCTATTGTACGTTATGGTCCTTGGCAGGAAATGAATTCTTTGTAACGTCAACTAAATCGTCTATTCGATGATGCGCTAACACCAGATAATTGGACTGACTTTGATAATTGGTCAAATTTTCCCTTAGCCGAAATTACTGAAAAAGACAACTCTTATCATCTCAAGCTAGAAGTGCCTGGCATGGAAGCTAAAGATCTAGACATTCAAGTAATGGCAGATCGAGTAGCTATCTTTGGAGAAAGGAAGTCAGAAACCAAGTCTGAAGAGAATGGTGAAACTCGTTTATGCGGAGCGGTATCCTTTAGGGCTAAGACGCTAAGGCGCAGAGAGAGATAAAGGGAATAGCTTTGGTTTATAGTTTGTTCACTAGGCGAGTAATGCCGTTTTAGATGAGATCGGTATTGAAGTTGATGAGTAGACCTAAACGTTTGTCGCTCAATTTTAGGTAAGTTAACAATTGTTTTTTATGAACTGGAGCGATACGCTCGATAGATTTTAATTCGACAATTACCAAGTCTTCTACAACTAAATCCGCTCTAAAGCCTTCTCCTAAATATATCTCCTCGTAAACTACAGGAATTGGTTTTTGCCTTTCAAATTCCAATCCTCGCTTTTGCAACTCATAAGCCATAACTGTTTCATAAACAGACTCAAACAAACCCGCACCCAATTTAGTGTGAACCTGGTACACAGCATCAACAATCTTCTTGCTTATTTCATTCTCCCTCATAGACAACAAGCCCTCAAAAAACCTCCTCTTCCTCCGCGCCTTTGCGCCTTATCGAAGTGTACACTTCAGGGTTGCGCGAAACACAAAAGCCCAACAATCACCCAGCAAAACTAAAAACTCCTCAAAAATCTTCTCTGCCTCAGCGCCTTAGCCCTAAAGGACACCGCTTCGCGTCCGTCTTTGCGCGAAACAGAAATCAACCACCCACCCGAAACTCAATCACGTCCCCTTCTTGAACTACATAGTCTTTGCCTTCCAGTCGTAATAAACCTTTTTCCTTAGCAGCATTCCTCGAACCTGTAGTAACCAGATCCTCATAGCTAATAGTTTCCGCCTTAATAAACTTCTTCTCAAAGTCAGTATGAATCACCGCCGCGGCTTGGGGTGCTTTCATGCCAGCAATAATTGTCCAAGCGCGGGTTTCGGTTTCTCCTGTGGTGAGATAGGTTCGTAAGCCAAGCAGGTCGTAGGTAGCGCGGATCAGAGATTTCAAACCTCCTTCTTCTACTCCCAAAGCTTCGAGGAAGTCTTTGGTTTCTGCCTCATCAAGCTCAACCAACTCCGACTCCACCTGTGCCGATACTACGACTACCTTTGCCGCTTCGTCTTTAACAAATTCTTGGACTGATTCAACCCATTCGTTTCCTGTTGCCAAATCATCTTCCGAAACGTTAGTGGCATAAATAATCGGCTTGTTGCTCAGTAGTCCTAACGGCTTAATTAGCAGTAAATCATCTTCAGATAAATCCATGCTGCGGACTGATTTACCATCGTTGAGGACATCACTGATTTTAGTCAGTAGCTCTACTTCCGCCTGGGCATTCTTATCGTTTTTGGCGCTTTTGCGCTGGCGAGTAATACGTCTTTCGATCTGTGCCAAGTCAGCCAAGATCAGCTCTAAATTGATAATTTCAATATCTCGGACAGGATCGACTGAGCCAGCCACATGAATAATATCGTCGTTATCAAAACAACGTACCATGTGTACGATCGCATCTACTTCCCGAATGTTGGCGAGAAACTGATTTCCCAACCCTTCTCCCTTACTCGCTCCTGCAACTAACCCCGCAATATCGACAAATTCGATTCTCGTGGGGACGAGCTTCTGAGAATTAGAGAGTTTGGCCAGGACATCCAGTCGAGGATCGGGGACGGATACTACCCCGACATTGGGTTCAATAGTGCAAAACGGGAAATTAGCCGCTTCTGCTTTGGCGTTGGCAACTAGGGCGTTAAACATTGTAGATTTACCCACGTTGGGTAGTCCGACGATTCCTGCTCTTAACATGACGGCTTATATTGGCTTCTAGGTCTCAGTTTGCCAATTTTACTGCATTAGAACGAGATAACTCAAACATGTAGCCGCGTCCCCAGACGGTTTTGATACATTCACCATTGAGATCGCCGATCTTTTTGCGAATTCGACCAACATGTATGTCCACTTTGCGATCGTCTCCTGCATAATCGTCATTTTGCCAGATAGCCGAGATTAATTCAGCTCGATCCCAGACCCGATTGGGATTATTGGCTAAGAAATATAGGAGGTCAAACTCTAGCGCCGTCAGCGGAACCATTCGATCCTCCAACACAACTTCTCGTCGATAAAAGTCTATTTTTAAATTATCTAAAATAATAGATTTCTTACTATTAGAAGAAGTAGCCTGAGTTTTTCCTCGTCTAAATAAAGCCTCGATTCTTGCCTTAAGAATCTGGAGATCGAAGGGTTTGGTAATATAGTCATCTGCTCCTTTGGAAAAGGCTTCTAGAATATAATTATTATCAGTCATAGAGCTGAGCATCATAATCATAACGTTGCTCTGATGCATTTCTTCACACAAATTAAGTCCTGTGTCATCAGGCAAATTAATATCAGAAATGATTAGATCTGGTTGAAAACCTTTGAACTTTTGTCGAGCAGTGGCGCAGTCTTTGGCTACTTCGGTAATATAGCCGTTGTAAGCAAGGAAACGACCAATCAAATTATGTAATGTTAGATCATCATCGACAATTAGAATTTTTCTTTTTGAATCCGCTAGATTATAGTAATTATTCAATAAATACACTTAGATAAACCTTTTTTTGTTCGTTTATGACCTTCAAACAATATCAGAACGATTACGTACAAAGCGACAGTATTAATCTTTTTTTTACTCAGGCTTTATATTAAAAAGCAGCAGTATAAAGCTGGGATTAAATGGTGTTTATTAAGCATTTAAATCAGTTAATAGCTATTAGTTATCCTCAAGGATATACTCAATGCAATATCCGAAGGTGTATCCACGGACGCAAAGCGTCCCAGTCGTCTGCGAACGCAAATGCGTTCTGGTCAGCGCAGAGCCGAATGGCTCAACGAGTGCTTTTGCACTCGCCCCCGGAGGGGGCAGCAGGTGTACACCTGCGTGTCGTAAGACGACTGGCGAATCTCTGATTCGCGCCTGACACTGGTGCGAAGCACCGCACGATCTGCACGTACGTGCTGTGGACAAGTGCAAGCCGCTAAGCATATTAGTTGTTATTCTTGATTTAACTGTTCAAAATGCGATAGCTTTGAAAACTCGGAGCGCCACCTCAATTTCAAAGCAGAGTTTGGTAACGTCAAAAAGCCACAAAATTTGTCAGTCTTTTATTAAGCCCCAGCATGATCGATGATTTTTTAACCACGCCTTTATTGAATGCATTACGCCAGTCTTCTCAAAGAAAACATGCCGCTTTTTATGCCCCAGGACACAAGCAGGGCAAGGGAGTCGGTCAAAATATTAGCAGTCTACTCGGCGATCGCCTATTTCAAGCCGACTTACCCGAATTACCCGAATTAGATAATTTGTTTGCTCCCGAAGGAGCGATCGCCGCTGCTCAAAGGCTCGCCGCCCAGACGTTTGGCGCGAGTCAAACCTGGTTTTTGGTCAATGGTTCAAGCTGTGGCATTGTCGCGGCAATTTTAGCTACCTGTGGCGCAGGAGAGAAAATAATCCTACCGCGTAATATTCATCAGTCAGCGATCGCAGGTCTGATTTTAGCAGGAGCAATCCCGATTTTTATTAATCCTGTATATGATCGCTCGGTAGGACTAGCCTACAACGTTACCCCAGAAGCAGTAGGCAGCGCTTTAAGAGAGCATCCCGATACTAAGGCAGTAATGATGCTCCACCCCACCTATCAGGGATTGTGTAGCGACTTAAGAGCGATCGCCGAAATTGTCCATTCGTATGATATTCCCCTGTTGGTTGATGAGGCACACGGCGCACACTTTGCCTTTCATGGCGATTTGCCCCCCTCAGCCTTGAGCGTGGGCGCAGATTTGACGGTACAGTCTACTCATAAAACTTTGAGTTCTCTAACCCAATCATCAATGCTGCACCTTCAGGGCAGTCGAGTTAGCAGTCAAGGGATCAGCCGCGCCCTACAGCTGGTTCAGTCTACCAGTCCTAACTATCCTTTGCTGGCTTCTCTCGATGCGGCAAGGCAACAAATGGCAGCAGCAGGTCATAAATTAATGGCTCGGACGATTGCGATCGCCAACACCGCCAGGGCAGAAATCGCCAACATACCCTATCTATCTGTATTAGATTTAGCAATGCAGCCTGGGGCAGAATATCTCGACCCAACTAGACTAACTATTGATGTCTCTCGACTCGGTATGACTGGTTTTGCAGTCGATGAAATACTCCACCAGGAATATGGCGTTACCTGCGAGCTACCCTTATTGCAGCACCTCACTTTTATTATTTCTTTGGGCAACACAAGAGAGGATATTCAAAAACTAATTCAAGCTTGTAAAACACTCTCCCAATCATGCGCGAAGCAGAATTCGTCAATTCTTCAACTCCCAACCACCCTGTCTCCCAATCACTCCATTTCCCCGATCTCCCCCAGACAGGCTTACTTCACGGCAACGGAAACCGTACCTATAAGTAAAGCAGGCGATCGCCTTTGTGGAGAACTAATCTGTCCCTATCCTCCAGGGATTCCCCTGTTGATGCCAGGAGAAATAATCACAGATGAGGCAATTGCCTACCTTAAGCAAATTATAGCTGCGGGGGGAACTATTACGGGGTGTAACGATCCGACCCTCTCAAGCATTCAGGCGCTTAAATAAGATAATTGAGTTGCTTTGGTAATCTGGACTTAACCATAAATAATAATCAATATGCTCTGGCCCTACAAAACTCCTGGAATTCCCGACAAACTGTTTGAGCGCCTACCTGGAATTCCTCTCAGTAAAAGAGAGGTGAGAGTTCTAATACTTTCCTCCCTCAAAATGAAGCCAGATTCAGTGCTGTGGGATATTGGTGCGGGGACAGGAACAATACCTGTAGAAATTGGTTTACTTTGTCCCGAAGGAAAAATTGTAGCAATTGAGCGGGATGAAGAAGTAGCCAAACTGATCCAACGAAATTGCGATCGCTTTGGCGTAGATAATGTCAAAGTAATTCAAGGAAGCGCCCCCGAATGTTTGAATGAGATCGAACCAAAACCAAATTTAGTATGTATTGAAGGAGGCAAACCAATTAAAGATATTTTGAAACAGACTTGGAAGTATCTTCAGCCAGGGGGAATTACCGTCGCCACAGTTAATAGCCTAGAGAATTTATATATTATTTCTGAAGGTTTATCTGAGCTTCAGGCACGCAATATTGAAGTAGTCCAGTCGGCGGTAAATCGACTAGAAACTAGAGGAATGCATCAAACTTTTGCCGCAGTAAACCCCATGTTTATTCTTAGTGGGGAAAAGCTATAGTTGGTACTAAATTGACACTTAACCCAAGATTCGTGGTTAATTAGACAAACACCAAAAATTACATCGAAAATTAGAATTTTCCAGTGCGGCAAGTTACTATATGCGTTATTTTCTTAATAAATAATTGCTAGGACATAATCCAGTAATTTGTTAATCTTTCATAAGGTTATCTTAAACTCAATCCTCCACGCTAATTTAGCGTTGGTAGCAGCAACGCATTATGCCCTTGTCTCGTATAGTTAGTTCCGTCATTGCGATCGCCCTAGCCTTGGGAATGATTATTCTTGGAGGATGGTATTTTACGCTGGGTATTGGTATCTTAATTATCTTGGCGCAGCGAGAATACTTTCGCTTAGTTCGTGCTAAAGGCGTAGAACCCGCGGGGAAAACAACTCTGATTGTTTCTATTCTGCTTTTACTCAGCGCCACAGTTGCCCCCAGCGTTACCGATGCCATGTTCTGCTTGGGGGGAACAATTATCTGTTTTTACTTACTATTTCAGCCCAAGATTGCAACGATTGCCGATATTTCCAGCTCAATCTTAGGACTTTTTTATACAGGCTATCTGCCTACTTTTTGGGTGCGACTGCGAGTTAATTTGCCCAATAGTAACAACGCCAGCAACTTACCTCTAGATGGCTATTGGCCCGATTCTTGGCTCAATCCGAGTCAATTTCCTACAGCTTTGACCCTGACCTTCCTCGTCATGGCCTGTATCTGGGCGGCGGACATCGGTGCCTATACCATGGGCAAAAGCTTTGGACGCACGAGACTTTCAGACATTAGCCCTAAGAAAACCGTTGAAGGGGCAGTTTTTGGCATTCTCGGTAGTTTACTGGTTGCCGAACTAGGAGCCTGGTATTTCCACTTTCCTGCCTGGCAGATCAGCGGCATTATGATGGGTACTCTCATCGGCATTACAAGTTTGCTCGGAGATCTAACCGAATCAATGATGAAACGAGATGCTGGACTCAAAGATTCAGGTCAATTAATACCTGGGCATGGCGGCATTTTGGATCGAACTGATAGCTATATCTTTACTGCACCTTTGGTCTACTATTTCTTTACTTTGTTATTGCCTTTGTTTGTGGTTTAGTACTTATAGCGGTTCTCAAATCGGTCAGGTACAAAATAAATCGCTTTAAGGCAGAAGGCAGAAGGCAGAAGCTAGAATTCGGACGTACCTCAGTAAAGTGAGAAACGCTATATCTTCTTAATTTACGTCTGATATGAATTAAATAAAAGACTTAATATCCCCTTTTGTGTCGTACAAAATTTATCTTTAAATACAAAGATCCATATTGGGGGAACTTTCCCCGAATAGCGATCGCGAATGTGTTTACTATGCTAAAGCTTGTTACTTCGCACTAAAAAATCAAAAACAAGAAGCAATGAAGAATCTGAAAGAAGCAATTGCGATCGCACCTCTTGAATGCAAACAAGAAGCAAAGATAAATCCCGACTTTGATCGCCTGAGAGATAATCCAGAATTTAAAACATTAATTAGCAGTTAAGATTGGACAATTATCATGTTTTCCTACTGAGGTGAAGCAGTCATAGCTTACTACCCAATAAACTAAATTGTCCTGATCTCACTTTGTACGACCATAAATGCGATCGCCTGCCGCATCAAGCACTAAAATAACTACGATTTCCCTTGGCATCTAAAGCTGTTCCCAACCTCTTCAAAGCCTGAACATAGGCAGCGGTACGAAGATCGAGGCTTAAATCTTTGCTAACCTGCCATACTTGTTCTGCCTCTTGGGTCATTTTTTTTTGCAAACGTTGATTGACTTCATCTAATGTCCAATACCAACCGCTACGATTTTGCACCCATTCAAAGTAACTTACGGTAACACCACCCGCATTGACTAAAATATCGGGAAAAACATAGATATTTTGTGCGGCTAAAATCTGGTCAGCATCAGAATTAATGGGGCCATTGGCTACCTCAAAAATATATTTAGCCTTAATATCTCTGGCATTTTTGCTCGTCACCTGATTTTCTAGCGCCGCGGGAATCAAAACATCCACGTCTAAAGCCAACAGCTCGTCGTTGGAAATCACTTTATGTTCAACGATGCTGCATACCGTGTCTTGGCAATATACTGCCTTCATTTCTCGACTCTGGTTTTTATGCTCAGTAACGCTGGCAATATCTAAACCTTGAGGTGCATAAATTCCCCCTTTGGAGTCGCTGACAGCAACTATCTTATAGCCTGCTGCCGCCAAAAATCCAGCTAAAGTCGAACCTGCATTACCAAAACCTTGAATCGCGACGGTAGTTTCACTCGGGACTAGATCAAACTTAGACAGCATGGTTTTGATCACGGTAAAAGCTCCCATCGCCGTCGCCGTATCTCTACCTTTACTACCGCCCAAAGCCAGAGGCTTACCCGTCACTACACCACGACATAACTGACGCTGAATTGTACTGTAGCGATCCATCATCCAACCCATAATTACGGCATTGGTATAGACATCAGGAGCCAGGATATCAACATCTTCGCCGATCGCTGATGCGATCGCATCAATATAGCCGCGACTCAACCGCTCTAACTCCGCTTTGGATAATTCCTTGGGATTGACCGTAATGCCGCCCTTTGCCCCGCCAAAGGGTAAATCTAGTAAGGCACATTTAAACGTCATCCAAAAGGCTAGAGACTGCACCTCATCCAAGCTAACTCCTGGGTGATAGCGCACGCCACCTTTACCCGCCCCTCTAGTATCGTCATAGCGTACCCGATAACCAGGAAACACTTTTAAACTACCGTCATCCATGCGGACGGGAATCGAAACGCTCAGACTAGTCTTAGGATGCTGCAAGAGAGCGATCGCATCTTCGGAGATATCTACATGTTTTAAAGCTTTGGTCAGTCTTTTACTGGCATCAGACAGCAGAGATGTTGGTGAGCCTTCTGGGTTGTGCATTATCTTTATTCTGATTCATTGATTAAGTCACTGTTCTGACTTTATCTCTCGCCGTCAAATTATCATGGAGATAGTCTTGGTTTTTAATTTTTATTAATGCGTTGGCTCATGGAGTTTGGCGATCGCGAAGCAAATTAACTATGCGCCTCAACGGAAAAACCTTTGACTATGTTGACTCTGATGTAATTCGACACTGAAACATTTTTTTGTTTGCACTGAGCAATAGTATCGTAATTAAATACAGCTACGATAAATTTATTCAGCCAATAGATGACCATCCCAATCGATAATTATATTGGCGAAATAGCGGCATTGAGCGCGGCACTACTTTGGGCAGTTTCTTCGGTAATATACAGTCGCCTAGGATTAAAGATTCCCCCGCTACAGCTAAATTTCTATAAGGGCATCATTGCGATCGCCTTAATTGCTTTGACCTTATTGGTTCAGGGTGCGGCATTTGCCAGCTTATCTAGCTCTACCATCCTCTTGCTGGCTCTCAGCGGCGTAATTGGCATCGGTTTGGGGGATACAGCATATTTTGCCGCCTTAAATAGCCTGGGTGCTAGACGTACCCTACTGTTAGAAACCTCTTCTCCCCCGATGGGGGCATTACTCGCCCTAATCCTGATCGGTGAACAGCTCACCTCTAGTGCCTGGTGCGGTATTTTGCTAACCATTTTGGGCATAGCCTGGGTAATTAGCGAGCGTAATCCTGCGATTAATACTGATGTTTCTCGTTCGGGAATTATTTGGGGAATTCTGGCGGCGATCGCTCAAGCAGTGGGGGCGGTGATTTCTCGCTTTGCCCTGGTACAGTCTGAGATTAGCCCCTTAGAGAGTACTCTAATCCGTTTGGTCGGAGGCACCATAATTGTCATAGGGCTATTATTTTTACCCACCGTGAAGCAGACTACCGCGAAGTGGTCGCTTTCTGGGCGTAGTTTGGGCATAATTGCGATCGCGGCAACAGGAAGCACCTACCTAGGTATTTGGCTCCAGCAAACTTCCCTCAAGTTTGCTCCCACAGGCATCGCTCAAACCTTTCTCGCTACCAGTCCGTTGTTCATCTTGCCGATTGTTGCTCTGCAAGGAGAAAAGATTAGCCTCCGAGCAATATTTGGCGTAGTGATTTCTGTGGCGGGAATTGCGTTGATGTTTATTCGCTAGTGATTTTGAGTCATTAGCAATTTAGCCGTGGCTGGTTTAAAGCTGAAAGCTGAAGAGTGATCTGTTCGTCCACAGCTTTCTAAAAAGCGACTGTGTCAATCTAATCTTGGTTTTGATTTGCCGTGTTGTTGATCGCAAATTCTGGTACTAAACTAGGAGTAATGCCCGATTCAATTAAGCCTCCTGCATTATGTACTGGCGCTTCCCCTGGAGCAAAATCATTGCTAGACTGCTCTGCTTGAGGATCACCCGACGGTAGCCAGCCGAGAAAAGGTAGAGGCAGCAGCGTAGAAAGGTTAGTGATAATAACCAAGAGCCAGAGCTGATCAAAGTTACTCTCTGTAACTCCCAACCAGGCAGTAAGCAACGCTCCTAACTCATGGGATAACAATCCTGACAGGTTCCATATTGACATCAACAATGCAAACAGTGTCGCTTCCACACCCTTGGGACAAAGCCTGGCTGATAAAACTAACACAGGCATCCAGGTAATCTGTCCGACGACGGTTAAGATTAAGCTGTCTCCCAGGCTAAACCAGCGATCGTCAATGCCTAAAGCACGGTTGGCGTGAGTAACCAATAGTAAGGTTGTCATGCCCAGCAATGCAGCAATTACGGTACTCCAACCCAAAATCTTGCGAAAGGGTACTGTTTTTAAATATTTCTGAAAGAGAAAAATACCCACCAATGAAGCAAAGCTGGTAACTAAGCGTACCCGACCCAAAAATTCAGGCTCAAATCCTAATTCATTGGTGCTAAAGAAAAAGAATGCCGAGTCGGCAGTAGGAGTTGCTTGCCAAACGAAAAGAAAAGCGATCGGCAACCAGACCTGTTTCTGCTTAAGAGCGCCCCATAGCTGCTCGATTTGACCTTTGACGGGGGAAATTACGCTATTTGGGTCGTTACGATCTATTTTTTCTTCAGTAATCAACCAAGCTACGGCGGAGACGATCAACGGAAAAGATGCGGTAATCTCAAATACCTGATTGCTGCTGAGATGCTGAAGCAAAAGTCCGCTAAAGTAAGCTGTCAGCAAACCACCTAAAGCCGATGCACCCCAGGATAAAGACTGTAGCGAACCCGAATCTGCTAAAGATTCTTCCCTGGCTCTCTCCACAATTAGAGAATCGACAATTACATCGCTAATTGCCACTGATAATGAAGTCAGCAAAATAACTAAGGTTGCCGTGAAGACATCATCAACCAGAGTAGCCAAGGCGATCCACGACAAAGAACCCAAAACTCCTGATAAGATCAGGTATGGTCGGCGACGATAACCAAAAATAGGTAAACCGTCAGAGATAAAGCCAAATACTGGTTTGATAATCCAGGGTAGAGCAGTAATACCTGTAAGTGCCGCTACTTCCGCAGGAGTGAGACCTAAATCATCTTTTAAAAAAAAGCTGACTGCTAATCGAGCTAAACCAAGTATCCCCTGGACGAAGTAAACCGTCAGGATGCCAAATAACTCGGCGCTGGGTTGATTGCCAAATAAAATTTTGTCCTGTATTAGTTTTTTGATACCTTTGAACTCAAAGGAGTTAGCAACCATGTATATTATTAAAGTTTTATAACTATATCTTAATCATAAGCAATCTTTCTCCAAAAACCGTCAGCTTTAAGAATGAGTTTCAATTGTTAGGTTCTAATTATTTATGAAGATTTCGCTCAAAACCAGTCCCAAAAGCCTCTCTCGGTTGAATTGCCTCCTTTTGGCGATCGCTTTATTGTTATCCAGCTTAATTTATGCGCCGATGGCGATCGCCCAGTCTAGTCAGCCGAGCTATTACCGCACCAAGACAATCCACAATCCCGACGGCATAGGTAAATACTACATGAGTCGCGAAATTGCCCATGTCATGGGACATCAAGCAATGATGTGGTTAGAGCGAGAAAGCCGACAGGAGCAAGAAAAACCTGACCTGACGGTAGAGAATTTACACCTCAAGCCCAATGATGTGGTGGCAGACATTGGGGCGGGTTCAGGCTATTTTAGCTTTCGGATGGCACAGCAAGTTCCTCAAGGCAAAGTCTATGCGGTAGATATTCAGCCAGAGATGTTAGAGGCAATTGGCGATCGTCAAAGCGAGCAAGCTGTGACAAATATTGAGAAAGTTTTGGGGACAGAAGACAATCCGCAACTCCCTCCAGCAAGCGTTGATCTGGCTTTTATGGTAGATGCCTACCACGAGTTTGCCTACCCCAGAGAAATGATGGAGGGGATATTTGAAGCGCTCAAGCCAGGAGGGAGAGTTGTGTTGCTGGAATACCGCAAGGAAAACCCGATGATTATGATTAAGCCGCTGCACAAGATGACTCAGAAACAGGTCAAAAAAGAAATGAAGGCAGTGGGTTTAAAGTGGCAAGAAACCAAGCAGTTTCTTCCAGAACAGCATTTTTTGGTGTTTAGTAAGCCTGCTTAGTTAAAATTTCTCAATCCCAAGTTTTTTCCTTTGTGCGATCGCTGACTAGGAAAGTAATAGTTAATTATTCTGCGAGAAAATTTGAAACAATCAACTTTGAATCAGCTAACTATGTCTGCTAAGGCAGGTTTCAGTTCAGCATATTTATAGCTAAAACCCATTGCTTGTGTCTGTTTAGGCAATACCTGCTGTCCTTCCAAAACCACGATCGCCCCATCGCCGAGCATTAATTCTAAGACAAAGTCAGGTACGGGTAGCCAGGAAGGACGATTCATCACCTCTCCCAACGTCTGACACAGCTTACCCATTCTTACGGGGTTAGGTGCGGTAGCGTTATATGTTCCTGACATAGCCTGATTTTCTATTCCTTGAACAATTAGATTAACCAGATCGTCGCGGTGAATCCAAGAAAACCACTGTTTGCCGCTACCAATAGGGCCACCAGCAAACATTTTAAACGGCCCGATCATCTTACCCAAGGCACCGCCGTTAGCCAGCACAATCCCGATCCGTACAATTACTAGACGTACTCCGTGTTCGGTTACTTTCTGTGCTTCAGCTTCCCAGTTTTGGCATACTTGAGCGAGAAAATCTGTCCCAGCACCGCTAGATTCCTCAAAGGCAGCGGTTTCACTGGTGCCATAGTAGCCGATCGCCGAGCCGCTTACTAATACTTGAGGCTTTTGTTCTGCCATCGCGATCGCCTCAACCAGTTTTCTGGTTCCGAGTTGCCGACTTGCCATAATTTTCTCTTTTTGTTGGGGACTCCAACGTTCGGCGATTGGCTCTCCCGCCAGGTTAACCACGGCATCACAACCAGAAACGCTTTGTTGCCATGCACCCGATTCTTGAGGCTGATATTGGACTACTTCTATATTTGAAAAAGTCGAGGCGGGAAAAAGTTGTCGTGCTTTGCTGGGGTTGCGAGTAAAGATTAGTATCTGATGTCCTAATTGCTTTAGCTGCTCTACTAAACGACTGCCGACTAATCCTGTTGCCCCTGTAATTGCGATTTTCATAAAATGTTTTGCTTTATAACCCGATTACTAAATATTCTGAATTTAGCCAATCATGACAAAGTTTTACTATACCGTTATCTGCCAGGAGGATTCTAGGAATTGACCAATGGCGATCGCAACTGCCCGACTAAGATACTATTTCTTGCCAAACTCCATCTCATTAGCTTCGGCGTAGCGATCCATGAAGCGAGTAAATCTTGCCCAATGGCGATCGTCGTCAATTTCGAAGGTGCAGTTGACTCGTTTTAGCTCATTGCCTTCGTCGCCGCCAAAAATCAGCTTGACAGAGTGGGGTCTGACCATGATTTCTCCTTCGGAGTCGATTAGAGCCAGGTTTTGCGCTGAACCTTTACGAAAGCTGTTAAATTTTTCCAAGGCGTTGAGGGAATCGAAAGTCATTAATACATTACGAACTCCCGTTTTTTTGTTGCGTCGTAAACTCACGCCGCTTAGATCTTCGGCAACACCCTGGAAAAACTCTATAGAGGGAATAATCTTGGACATATTTGATTACTAAATTACTGTCCAAACTTGGCTCTAGCCTGCTCTACTACTTCTGCTGTGACTTCTTCTAATCCTGCTGCACGGGCGATTTTTTCGATTTTTAGGCGTGCTTGAGGACGAGCGAAGAAGGGGATCATTTTTAGCTTTACCTGGGCTTCTAGCGTCCAAGAGAGGTCGTTGGTTAAGTCGAGGTTACTCATCGTCAACTCCTTGTGATGTATAGACTAATAACATTGTAGGTCGATCGCTTTACTCCAGTTAACTTAGCTTAGACAAAGTTAATCGTTTGCTTTATTTTGGTTTGGGGCGAGCTGGCGACTCTTAGGGATACGGAATTGAAAAACCTCGCCCGCTATCTTTTATTGAGACTTTTGATAACTCAACAACCTTATAATCATCACTGACTGCGATCGCTTTAATTTTCAAGAGAAAACCCAGCAACCAAATATAGTCACTGGGTTCAACTATTAATCTATTCGACTAGATTAGCGTTACCTAATCCTGGTAAGAAAATTAGCTATCTGCTGCGCGGTATCCTTTAGGACTCATGAGTTTTCCGCTCTTCAATAATATTTTATCTTTGTAACTCTCACTCACTTGACTCTTCCTTGCAAAGATTCGGGTTTAATTTACCCAGGCGATTGTTTGAGCGAAAAGCCGTTGCGGGGGTTCCCCCCGTTGAGGCTATTGAAGCTGTTGAGTTTACTTGAGGAGAGAGAACAAGTAGTGACCCAGCTTTAGGACGGTTTTCGTTAACCAGGGATACGACGGTCTACTACTTTCTCCAAAGTATCAGGATTTGATACCCCAATTTCAAGATACAAGGATACCGCTTCGCATACGCGAAACATATTCTTTAAGGCTGCGCGAAACAAAATATTCTCTTTTGTAACTTCCAATACAGAAGTTTACCGAAAAATAAAATTTATCTTGCGATAGAGGAAAAGTTTGGTTTTTCGTTCTAATGTACAGAGGAATCAAATTATAGGATTTTCTCTATGGACATTATTTCTATCGTTGTTAGTCTACTTGTAACTGCTATTAGTTTACTGATCATTTCCAAACTGCCTTTGGGGATTGAGATCGACAGCATTCAAAAGAGTATTTTGGCAGCAGTAGTCTTTGGTGTACTCAATGCATTTCTCAAGCCAATTTTGACTGGATTTGGCTTGTTTAGTGTTGTAACTTTTGGACTAGCATCTTTTGTTGCTAATGTAATTATCTTTGGACTTGCGGCTTTGTTAATTCAAGGATTTAGGCTACAAAATAAAGTTGTTAGCCCTATTATTGGTGCCTTGGCATTGAGTATTATTAACTCGCTAGTATTCAAGATTTTAGGAAGCTTAGGAGTTATTCCTGCATCAGTTTAGAAGCTAAATTTGGGAGTTAAACACCACTTATTTTGGCTCAGTAAAGAATTATTTCAACTCTATTGAGATCGCTTCAATTTGCGGTCTTTTTTTCGTGCCTAGGTTCTCTAGCTTGATAAGGTGAAGGTAAGCAAGTTGAGGATTACGCCATGAACGTATCAGATTTAGTATCCTTTCTGCAACAAGAAACTTCTTTAGGAGATTTATCCTCTGAAGTTTTAACAGCGATCGCCAATTCGACGGAAGAACAAACTATTGCGGCAAATTGTACTTTAATTGAAGAACAGGTTGAGCCAGAGGGCTTATATATTGTTCAGTCGGGCAAGCTGGCTAGCAACAGCGCCTCAGAATCGAGTCAGAGTAGCTTGCTATCGGGGACGGTATTAAATCTTTATGCCTTACTCCTCGAACAGCCAACCCAGTATCAGGTGAAAACCATTACCGAGGCTCAAGTCTGGTTTATTGATCGCCCTAAGTTTCAAGCTTTAAAATCAAAGTATCCCGCAATAACTCAGGCTTTTTCTCAACAGTTAGCAACTCAGGTTGAGGAACTATCGGCGCAGCTATTGTTTGAGCAAGAGCGTCAAATAATTTTAAGACCATACCTGGTAAGCAAAGCCAAGCGGGGAGTAATTGGTAAAAGTCGTTACGCAACGAGGTTGCGATCGCAAATTAAAGAGGCTTCGCAAACCAGAGAATCTGTCCTGCTGTTTGGGGAACCTGGGCTAGAAAAGGATAATTTGGCAGCGTTAATTCACTTTGGCTCAAACTATCGTCGTCAACCGATTATCAAACTTGACTGTGCCAAGTTACAGACTAGCGGTGCAGAATTATTTGGTCGGAGTGGGGGGAAACCAGGCTTGATTGCCAGCCTAGAAAAGGGTACTGTAATCTTTAACAATAGCCACCTATTGCCAGATGAATTGGTACCTGCGATCGCCAATTTGATCCAGACAGGTGAGTATACTCCCGTAACTCGTCCAGGGGGAGAAGCCGCCGAATCCCAGACATCTCAGGCGCGTTTGATTCTCATCTCCGAACAAACTGTTCCCGCGATCGATTCAGTAGTGGATAATTTAATCAAAATTCCGCCCTTAAGAGTTCGTAAAGCAGATTTAGATGAACAGATTAACTATTATCTCAACCTGATTGGCAGAAACAAATGTCTGCAAAAAAATCGGATTACCCCTGAGGCTGTCAGAAATCTCCAGGCTTATGATTTCCCTAATAATCTACGAGAATTAGAAAACATTATTGAACGAGCCTTAACCCAACTCCAAGGCTGTGATGAGATCACCGAAGAGGTCGTTTGGCAGTCTCAGAGTAAAAAGAAGCAGTATCGCTTGAATTTGCTCAATAGATATCCCCAGCTACGGTATTTTCTTAAAAGTGACTGGTTTCCCACCAGAATCAACTATGGTTTGATCCTCGGCTTCTTTACTTTTGTGGTGCTGGTGTTATTTCTTGCCCCGCAAAACCGTCAGGAAAACTTTGCTTTAAATATGTTTTGGGCTTGGTGGTGGCCAGTGATTTTGCTAGGGTTTCCTTTTGTCGGCAGGCTTTGGTGCGCCTTTTGCCCCTTTATGATCTATGGCGAGATTACGCAAAAACTATCCTTGCTACTTTTTCCTCGGCAGTTAAAGAAATGGCCCAGAGAAGCAGCGGAAAAGTGGGGTGGCTGGTTTTTGTTTGGTTTATTTGCCTTAATTCTGCTTTGGGAAGAACTTTGGGATTTAGAAAATACCGCCTATCTTTCTGCCTGTCTGCTACTGCTAATTACCGCAGGGGCAATGATCTTCTCGGCTATCTTTGAGCGTCGTTTTTGGTGTCGTTATCTCTGTCCCATTGGCGGCATGAATGGTCTATTTGCCAAACTTGCAGTTACGGAGTTGCGGGCGCAACAGGGAACTTGTTCAGCAGAATGTACTACCTATCAATGCTATAAAGGCGGCGTAGCTAAAGGAGAAGGACAGGAAACCAACGGCTGTCCCCTATATTCCCATCCTGCCCAGCTTGCTGAGAACAAAGATTGTGTTCTCTGTATGACCTGTCTTAAAGCCTGTCCCCATCGTTCGGTTGAATTCAATTTGCGACCTCCTGGCATCGAACTTTGGACGACTCATACACCCCACAGTTACGAAGTGGCGCTGCTGTTTCTACTGCTCAATGTCGTATTTCTCCACCGTCTACCAGAGATCTCAGTCCGACTAGGAGTAGATCTGCATTTATCAAGCTTCGGCGCTCATGCTCTAGTATCCGTAGTTGTTTTGGGTACGCCAATTATTTTTCCTCTATTGGCACAGGGCGTAAATTTACTTGTTGGCAGGCTTAACCGCAAATATATACCCCGCAAGTTTATCGATTTAGCCTATGGTTATTTACCCCTGGTATTGGCAGGAAACCTAGCACACTATCTAGACTTGGGACTAAATGAAGGGGGTAGAATACTTCCCGTAGCGATGGCAACTTTTGGCTTAGATGGAGCAGGTTTACCGATAATAGTGGCTCATCCTGCCGTAATTGCTTTTCTCCAGGGTACATCTTTAGTTACAGGAGTGTTGCTGTCGATTTTATTAACCCAAAAGATAGCCCGTCAACAGTTTAAATATCTGCTGCCGCAGTTCATGGCGATCGCTTTTTTAGCCTGGGGTATGGGGCAGATCATAGTTGGTTTTTAGCCCAGGATGAGAGGTTCAAACCCAAGTTTTTAGTTGCCCTAAAGGATACCGCTTTGCATATTAGTTGTTAGTTGTCAGTTGTCAGTTGTCAGTTGTCAGTTGTCTAGTGAAAATCAAATCATTATCTTGCGATAGTTCGGAATTATAACTATAGCCAGCTTCAGCAAAACCTTTAATATCTTCAGGGTTTTCTATGCGGTTTTTAATCATATAGCTAGCCATCATGCCACGAGCTTTTTTGGCATAAAAGCTGATGATTTTGTATTTATCATTTTTCCAGTCTTTAAAAACAGGAGTGATAATTTCTCCCTGAAGTAATTTTGGCTTCACGGCTTTGAAGTATTCATTCGAAGCTAGATTAACAATAATTTTCTGGTCTAATTTATCTAGCTGATGATTAACAGCCTGGGTTAACTTATCTGCCCAGAATTCATAGAGAGTATCTGCTGGCAAATCCTGTAGCTTGCTATGGGCTATTTTTGTCCCCATCTCCAGACGATAGGGTTGAATTAAATCCAGGGGACGCAGCACGCCATATAAACTCGATAGAATTCGCAGATGATCTTGAGCAAACTCAAAATCTGCCGAACTGTAATTATCGACCGCCATGCCCTGATAGACATCCCCCTGAAATGCGAGTAAAGCCTGTTTAGCATTAGTATCATCAAACTCTGCTTGCCAAGTCTTAAAGCGATCGCTATTTAATTCCCCCAACTTATCGCTAATCTTCATTAAAGAAGAAACTTCCGAGGCTGAAAGCTGGCGCAGTTGCGCCACTAGTTTGGCTGTATCAGCAATAAATTCTGGTTGTGAAAAACGCTTGATCGGTGCAGCAGTCTCAAAGTCGAGAGTTTTGGCGGGGGAAATTAAGATCAGCACGGGTATTGTTATTGTTTCGCTCTAATTCATTGTATATAGCAGATTGCCAATCTAACAAAAATAACTGCCTGCCTAATCTGATGTAGCAGAAAATTTTTGAGGATGACGACCAAATCTGTTTTTGAAGCAGAATAATAATTATTTTGCCCTCCGCTCGGATCACTGAGTCTATTTTGCTTGGTTTTGCTGACCCAATAACACCGCAATTAAAACCAGAATGATGCCTAGCAGCTGAATAGATGTAAATGTCTGTTGCAAAAAGAAATAACCGATCATTGAGGCAACAACAGGACTAAGCAAACCTAAATAAGCCACCGCAGTCGCGTTTAACTTGCTAATCCCCCTAAACCATAGAGCATAAGCCAACCCTGTGCCGATCAAGCCCAAGTAGATGAAGCCCCAAAGATTGGTTCGGGTAATCTCGGTAAACGTTCCTTCAGTTATCAAAGCAATGGGCAATAAAACCAATCCACCTACAGTTAACTGCCAAGCCGTAAAAACAATCAGAGAGACGGGAGGCTGCCAAAGTTTGACTAATACTGTGCCTAGTCCCATTGCCCCAGCACCAGCGATCGCCGCTACAATACCAATAGTGTCCAATTCAGCGGCAGGAGAAAGAACCAAGAGTCCCACGCCAACAAAGCCCATAATTGCGGCGACAATTGCTCGCTGTGATGGCTTCTGCTTAAGCAATAGCCAGGCAAAAAATACGACTAATAGAGGTTGAATCGAGCCTGCTGTCGCGGCGACTCCTCCTGGAAGACGATAGGCAGCGACGAATAATAAGGCTTGGAACAGTCCAATATTAAGACTTCCGAGAATTATAATGCGCCACCACCAATTACCTTGGGGCAGCTTTCTCAGTCCGAGCGTGAGCAAGATCCCGATTGGTAGCGATCGCATTGAAGCCACCAACAATGGATGGTTAGGCGGCAAGAATTCGGTTGCGACAATATAGGTCGTTCCCCAGGAAATAGGTGCCAGGGAAGTTAGCAGGATATCTGATAAGCCAGCCTTTGACGTGTTCATAAAATTGATCTTCTTCCATAATTTAAGCAGCTGGATATTGATCGAATCTTTGCATTAGAGTCAATAACTCTTCTCGACTGGGTTTTCTTCCATCTTTTCGGAGTTCGGCTAAACCGATAAAGTATTGTTCTCGTGAGTCCGCAGGACAAAACATAATCAAAAACTTAGCTTGTTTTTGACTGGGATTAGAAAAACCATGAGGCGTATTCTCTGGCACGCTCATCAAAGTACCAGCAGGAGCGATAATCTTGTCTTGGTTTAGCACCAATTCTAGTTCCCCCTCAACTACATAAAAGATTTCCGTCATTTGCTTGTGAATATGAGGACTAGGACCAGCGGTTTCTGGCGGCAAAATATATTCAAACAGCCCAAAATGACCATCAGTATCCTTGCCTGTTAGTTTGAAGGTGCATTGGCTTGTACCAATAGTCACTGACTCTCCTTCTCCTGAATGAAGCACTACGGGTAATGTCATCTTTAACTCTCCCAAGATTCAAAAGTTATTTAAAACTACTAAGAATTGCTGACTATAGCGATAGCATCGATTTCAAACAGCATGCCCTCACTTGCCAGTCTAGGAACGGGAATTAAGGTACTGGCTGGCTTACAGTCCGACCAAAAAGACTTTCTTTTAGCCGAAATCAAACCTAGTTTTTCCTCGTTATGCTCTACTGATAAAATCGTAATCTTCACCACATCTTCAGGAGTCGCTCCCACTGCGGTCAAGATTTTATGCAAACTGGCAAACGCTCGATCCATTTGCTCGGTAAAACTGCCATAGTTGCCGTTTTCGTCCGCGCCGCCTTGTCCTGCTATGTAGACTAGTTCTGACCCTGACGGCACAACTACAGCCTGAGTAAATCCATAGTCATATGTATCTTTGATTCCCGATGGATTAATGTGCTTGATCTTGGACACCTGGTTTATTTATTAAGTAGTCAAAGCATTTTAAAACTTCTGGAGAGCAGAGATCTTGCACAAAGTTGGGAAATTTTGACTATTCTTGTGGGGTTTAGGAAAAGAGCGATCGCCATATTCTAAAATTTAGCCTCAAGTCAAAACTGTTCTTGATATTTCTTGGGGGTAGTTCCTACCTGTTGACGAAATACCCGATTAAAATGGCTTTGACTCGAAAATCCACATGACAAGGCTATTTCTACGAGGGAAAGCTTTTGTTGTCTGAGTATGTATTTGGCTTTTTTTATCCGCTGTTCAATGACATATTGATAGGGAGAAATTCCCATCGCCTGTTTAAATTGAGTCGCAAAGTAGTATCGATCCATGCCTACCTGTGCTGCCATTACTTGTAAACTCAGGTTTTGATCCAAATTGGACTGAATATAGTCGATGGTTTGACGAATTTTGGCTGAGGCTAATCCGCTATTATATTGACGAAATACTGGTTCAAAGACGCAATAGTGACGCAGCAAATGAACACCCAGAAGATTGGACAATGATTCCAGATATAATTGTCCGCCAAAAAGCTCGCTTTGCATTTCCCGCAAATATAATTGCGCTAACTGTTCTATGTTTGGATCATTTTTTTTAAGTACAGGTCGTAATTCAATTCGCTCTGGATTAAGACATTCTGTTTTGAGAGCAATTTCTTCTAATAGATGGGGCTTAATAATCAAATGGAGCGTTTTATCTATTCCCTGCCATCTAGTGAAGCCAGAAACCCGAGCGGGATATAAATAGAATTCCCCCTGCGCCATCTTGCCGCCATATTCTCCGTGACCTTCTAAATGGGTTGTCTGTAGCTCATTATCTGTTAGAAAAAAAGTAATTAGATGGTGAGAAAAACCTTTTGGTGCCTGTAATTCTCCTGGCAAGTCGTGGCGATAATGGATTGATAAATCTTTTTTTACCTGAACAGAGTTAGTGCTGATGCTGGGCTTAGTGGCAAAAAGATTGAGGGGATTGATAGACATCGGCGAGCAATTTCAGACTGTACATTCTGCTTTATCGACCAAAAGCTATCAATTAGACCATTGTGGTATGATTTGGCAGCTTTCATGACCAATAACTTAGTTGGGTTAGCTTGGCTTGGTTGTATAAAAAAGACATTATGCTTGCATAACCCAACAGTGATTAAATTAAAACTTCTAACTAAGATTTTAGTACTTTCTCCAAAGCATCTAGCAGCAGCAAAACATTTTCAGGACGTGAATTATAGCCCATTAAGCCAATCCGCCAGACTTTACCGCCCAATTCTCCCAAGCCTCCTGCAATTTCTATATTGTATTTAGTAAGAAGTTGTTTGGCGATCGCTTTACCGTCTACGCCATCAGGAATTTTAACGGTGGTTAGGGTTGGTAGACGCAGCTCTTTGTCCACGTGGCAGCTCAAACCTAGCTCGGCTAAACCATCCCACAGCATTTCGGCGTGGCGTTGGTGTCTTGCCCAGCGTTCTTCTAGTCCTTCTTCGGCGACAATACGCAGAGATTCCCGCAAGCCATAGTTAGTGTTGATCGGTGCGGTGTGGTGATAGACTCGCTGTTCGCCCCAATATTTTGCCAGGAGAGTCATATCTAAGTACCAGTTGGGTACGGGTTGACTGCGGTTATTGAGCTTCTCTACTGCCCGAGGACTCATGGTAAAAGGACTCGCCCCAGGAGGACAGCCCAATCCTTTTTGACTACAGCTATATGCCAGATCGATACCCCAGTCATCGATATATAGCGGCACACCACCCAGGCTAGTTACAGTATCTACCAGTAAGAGACAGCCGTGCTGACGACATAAATCGGCTACACCTTCTAAGGGTTGACGCGCCCCTGTAGAAGTTTCGGCATGCACCAAAGCGAGTATCGCGGGCTTATGAGTTTCCAAGTTAGTTTTAATCTCAGCTAGAGAAAAGACCTGTCCCCAAGGCTTCTCCATCGTGCAAACCTCTGCGCCGTAGCGCCCTGCCATATCCACCAGGCGGTTGCCAAAGTAGCCTTTTACCCCGACTAAAACCTTATCGCCTGGTTCGACAGCATTAGCTAGAGTTGCCTCCATGGCTGCTGTTCCCGTCCCCGCCACGGCAATAGTCAGTTCATTGGCTGTTTGCCAAGCATAGCGGAGTAAATCCTTAATCTCATCCATCAAGGTCAGATAGCTAGGGTCTAAATGTCCTACGGGACTAACGCTGGTAGCAGCTAGTACTCTAGGATTGACATTAGCAGGTCCTGGTCCTAGTAAGAGACGAGGGGGCAGATCGAGCTGTTTGGTTTGGATGCGAAAGCGATCGCTGATGGTACTTTCTCGATTGATTTCTGTAGTTGCAACCATATCTTTGACCTCTAAACTAGTTTAGTTATCTCTGCTTAGTTTACCAACGCTCAAAGTAGATCTTCCTCCCCTTCTAACTTCTTAATTCCTTGATCTTTACCGTTACCAGTCAGATTATTTGCTACCTGGGCAACATCAACACCAGTAGTCTGCCGTAGCTGTTCGATAAACGAGGCGATTTGCGTTACTTTGCCACCTTCTTTGGCATCAATCACCGTCAGGCTTTCTACCTTTACCTCTGGTACACCAGCCGCCATCATCTTCATCAAAGTTTCTAGCTTTTGGAATAAGAAGACATCCTTAGCATTTGCTCCTGCTGCTTGCCAAGACTCAGCTAAACGCTGTGTACCTTCAGCTTGGGCTTTCCCATCTTCAATAATACTGGCAGCATCACCCTTCGCTTGGGCGATCGCCTGTTTGCATTGCGCTTCGGCAGGGGCAACTACATCCGCCTGTAGCTGTTGCTGTACCTGTTTGATCCGTTCCTGCTGGACTCCCAGTTCGGCTTGGGCTTTGGCTACCTTGGCAACAACATCTGCCTCTGCTTCGGCGACTAATGCCTCTCGTTTAGTCTCGGCATCGCGAATTCTTTGTTCGGCTTGAGCTTTGGCAATTTCTAAATCCCTGGCAATCTGTCTCAGGGAAGTAGACTTCTTGTTTGCCGAATCCTTAATATTTGACTCCGCTTTAGCTGTGGCTTCGGCAATACGAGCATCGCGCAGTAATTCTGCCTGCTGCTGTCGTCCAATAGAGTCGAGGTAATGCACCTCGTCAGAGATATTTTGGATCTGGAGGTTATCCAACACCAGTCCCAGCTTTTCGAGATCGTCCTCCGCTTCGTCCAGTAGGCTTTTAGCGAAAGCAATCTTGTCTTCATTTACCTGTTCGGGAGTTAGGCTAGCTAGCACCCCGCGTAAGTTACCTTCTAAAGTTTGTTTTGCCAGTAGCTCTATTTGCTTACGGTTCTTACCCAGCAATCGCTCGATCGCATTATGGATCGTCGGTTCTTCGCCCGCAATTTTGATATTGGCTACCCCTTCCACCGTCAGGGGGATTCCCCCCTTGCTGTAGGCATTGGCTACCTTTAGCTCGATGATCATATTGGTCAGATCCATGCGGAAAGCCTGTTCTAACAAGGGAGTGCGGATGCTGCTGCCGCCTTTAACCAGACGATAGCCCTTCTCTGTACCGTCTTGTCCTCTAGTTCTCGTTCCTGCAAAGATCAAAATCTCACTGGGTTGACAGATGTAGTAGAGATTGCGAATTACATAGAATCCTGCTGATGTTCCTAAACCGAAAATTCCTAACAACGTGGCGATAATATTCATGTGATTACTAATAACTAATATGCGAAGCGGTATCCTTTAGGACAACTAATAACTAATTACTTACTATTCAACGTGCCGATGACATCAATACCCAAAGTGTCGTTAATACTGTTGAGGAATTGTGCGACGATTTCGGGATAGACATTGACCAAGGATGCGATCGCTTTGCCATCGCCATTATCGATAACGTTGACTTTGCCTAACTTTAGTCTCTCGGGGATAGCGACTGCTTCAGACAAGACGGTTTCTAGCTGCTGAATGAGAAATAATTCTTTGGCATCTTTACCTGTAGACAGCCATACTTCCCCCAGCATTTCGTTGACGATCGCTGCTGCTTCAGCATTTTCTTTTAAGGCGGCGGCATCACCCTTTGCCAGTAAGCTTTTTGCCATTCTGTCGGCTTCGGCGGGCAAAACTCGCTCGGCTTCGAGTCGCAATCTTTCTAGCTGAGATCTAATGGCTTGGAGCTGCTGCTGTGCCTTGGCTTCGGCTTCTAAAGCGGCAGCGGCGGTACGTTCTTCTGCCGATCTTGCCCGCTGTTCTAATTCGGCAGTCACCTTGCGCAGTTCATTCTGCCGATCCTGAATCACAATTCGATCCTGGGTAATTGCTACCTCCGTTTCTTCTTCGCACTGTGCCTCAATTTGTTCTGCTTCTGTCAGGGCATTGGATTCGGCAATCTCGGCATTTTTGATTACCAAAGCAATTTGTCTTCTACCCAAAGAGTTGAGATAGTCTACTTGATCGGAAATAGTCTGGATTTTGAGAATATCTAGCTGTAAACCCAGCTTGACTAAATCTCGACGCACATCAGACGCAATACGTTGGGAAAATTGCAGCCGATTTTCGTTCAATTCTTCGGGAGTGAGGGTCGCTACTACCCCTCGTAGATTTCCTTCTAAGGTTTCTCTGGCGACTCTTACAATTTCATTACGATCTTGATCCAAAAAGCGTTCGATCGCATTGCCCACTACCTGCGGATCGCTCGATATTTTCACATTGGCGATCGCCTGAATATCTAGAGGAGTCCCCCCCTTGGCATAGGCATTGGTGACTTTTACCGTCACGGGCATGGTAGTAACATCAATCCGCTTGACCGTTTCTAAGATCGGAATCCGAATACTTCTGCCCCCTGTTAAAACTCGATAGCCTACCTCCTGCCCATTCTCAGTACGACGTTTACGCCCCGACAACACTACCACTTCATTCGGTTTGCAGACACATAAAAATGAATTGATAAACCAAACTAAGATAATGGTGCCAAAAATACCCAAAGAAACCACCAGAGGAATAAATAACCCATCAAGATTACTGTCCTGAATTATTTGAGGCACTTCTATCTGTGCCACCGTGGTTTGCTGTAGCTCTAAACGATTATTGGTCATATTCATAAATCAATCAATTGAACTCCTGAAATGTTTTCTCTAGCGTGTGACCCAAACCCGATTGTTTTGCATTTGGACGATCAAAACGCGATCGCCAATCTCAAAGCCTTCTAGGTCATCGGTTAGGGCGGCAAAATCCACCATTGAACCTTTGACCTCTACCCGCACTTTGCCCCTGCTGCTAGCATTGAACGGCAGTTCTACCGTGGCGCAGAGTCCGATTAAATCTTCGGGTTTCATCAAGCTATCGACAATTTCTCGTTGTCGCCAAAAATAGATAAACCAGACAATTAATGCCCCAAAAAAAATACCGACGATAATTGAAACTACAGTGATTGCTAATAAAAAATAGTTCATTGGCTTGAATACTGTTTGCGGTCTCGCTGCACTATGAGGCAGACTGACGACACAATAATTTAACTCAACAAATCGCGCCAGCCTTATTTAAGACATTCGTGCTGTCTGCTCGATCTCCATCCTAGTCTCACTTAATTTATTAATTGGGAAAATAGCTGTTTTTTCTGACTAGAAACAGCACTTGGTTGATTTAAATGCTAATTTCATCGGTGTTGAGCTGAATAATAATTAACTAACAGGAAGTCAAAGCAATTTTTATCTCACTTATGCCTACAATGTGAGGTGATTTTTGCAACGTAGCTAGATATACCAGTCGCAGTCAAGCTGAAGACAGTTAATGTACGTTTGTGCAAAGCTATTTATCCCGCTTGGTTTAGGGTGAAGGCGCCAAATTCTCCTGACCAACACAAACGCGCAGCTTATACCGCTCGCACATAAGAGCTGATGCCAAAATTTATTTGCCCCTCCCTAATTCCAAACTAAACCGTTTTATATTTAACTGCACCTACCTACTCACTTAGTAATATTGCTCTCATTGCTATAGGTAGACTTGACAATTTACTTTAAACAGTTCATCCGTTAGCCAAAGAGACTATCGACAAAACCACCGACGCTTCTGCTTACATCATTAGCAGTATTCCTAACGGTATTACCTGCGTTGCGAGCCGTGTTCCTAACGGTGTTACCTACATGGTTATTATTAACGCTAGTTTCAATCAAAGATAATGCATCTGAAATTTGCCTAGTAGTTGCGTCCGTACTATTTTGTAAGATGCTGCTAAGTTCGTTAGGATTGGCAACGAAGGTTGGACTTGATAATGTAGTGGCAATTATACTGACAGGTATATTTGCTCCATGGCTGAGGGCATCGGCAATGGTCTCTGTATTGAATCCCAATTCTGATTGAAGAGTTAAGGCAATATCATCTACTGTCGCCTCGGTGTTGTTAGATAGGGCATCTGCTAACTGACGAGCATCAGTAACGAGGTCAGTATTCCACAAAGTATCGGTAAGGCGATCAAGCCCAGCGTCAAATTCATTAACGGCAATGGTTGCAAAATCTGCTGCGTCTCCTGCAAAATCAACAATACCATTTTCCATACCGCTGACCCAATCTTCGACGGTGCCAAAAATATTGCTAGCCGAACTTTGGATTTGCGCTTCCACTGCATCCAATATTAAGTTCTCTAGGTTATCAAGATTCCCCGTCTCGACGTTGAGAGAAAGATCGAAAGTATTGCCATAAAAGTCGAAACTGCCGTCAATAGAGCCGGTAAAACTATCTTCAGCTAACGCTAGAGAAGCTTGAGCATTAAGGGCAACATCGACTAGATTAATCGTGCCAAGTGCAGTGGCAAGATCAAGATTCAGAGTAGTATTCAATCCACCATGGGCGGCAAAACCATGATCATCAACCGTGACCTGAAGATTAGTCTCGAAATTCTCTAAGTTTTGGCTAAATTCAAATTCCAAACCATTCTGACTGGCGGCTAAATTTATTCCTGCAAGCTGCTGTCCTAAGAAATTGACGCTAACATCTCCTTGAAGATACTGTTCTGTATCAGAAAGCAGCAAATCCAAGTTAACTTGAGAATCATTGAAACCTTCAATCACCAGAACACCATTACCAAGGTCGATTCGATCTAGACTCAAACTACCTGCCAGTAATCCATTTTGGCGATCGCCAGCTAAGCTAATACTGCCCCTCTGATCCCAGGCGTTGATAGCTGCATTAAGCGCGATGCCTTCTTCTAAAGGAATATTGGCAATTTCTACCCCAGCCACAGGTACGATTTGAATCAAGGGGTCTAGATCGCCATCACCATCAGAGTCATAGGGTTCAAGCTGCACGTCTAAAATATTATCAAGTTGACTACGAAAATCTTGAACAAAATCGAGATTTTCCGCCGCCTGAGAGAAGGCATAGGAAGCAACGGGTCCTAAAGCAATGTCGAGCAAGGGCAGAGATTCATTTGGCGTAGCGACTAAGGCTAAATTATCTGGATCGTTGATGTCGCCCAGCACTGCGGTTTCAATATCAAAGTTGCCAAACTGTAAATCACCGATAAAACCAATATTGTCAATCGAAGGTAGTTGGTATGTACCGCCGACCTGGAAGCCAAGATTACGAATTTCGCTATCTGGCAGTCCGAAAGGATTATCCCAACCATCTGAATCAGCTTCTACAGCAAAGAAACCTGTCACAGATTCGGGTTCGAGAATAAATCCCCCAGAAAACTCTAAGTTTTCGCCATCAACCGTCACGTCAACCGCACCATCTATGGTAAACGTTGGCTCGCCACCGTCATAACGAAAGTCGATTTGGGCATCTTTGAGGGTTGCACTGAAGTCATTGCTAGAAAATAGTGGAATGTCTAAATCTAACTGAGCGGTCAAACTAATCGCTCCCTGAGAACTGTAGCCGATCGCAATATCCAGTGTGTCAATCCCCAGAATTTCCGAAGTCCAGCGAAGATACTGGCTGTCAGAATTGCTTAGGTCTAAGACTCCTGCAATATTGAAGCCTTCACCCAAATCTAGTCCAGTTTCCAGATCGCTAAAGGCAGCGTTACCTAAGAAAATTTCAGGGTCAGCTATAGTTATATCTTCAATCAAAGGAATGTCTGGAAACCAGTTCCCCAAAGTTAGCTCGCCGTTAGGTTCGTAGTTAAAAATAAATTCATCATCTAGATAGGTAACTTTTAGCCTGTCACCGTTATATTGAGTCGAGTATTCAATTCCTGCGCCATCTTCTATGAGGGTTAAGCTGTGGTCGCTCAGTTCAATAGCGCCAAGAAAATTGTTTGTAAAACCGCTGGGAAGCTTGAATGAAGCTATGGCGTCGCCAAATAGTTCATCTATTTCATATGTGTTGTGCCAACCAAAGGTCAATTCGCCCTCTCCATCGATCGTTAGCTGAGGACGATCAATGTTTAGAGTCGGAAAATTATTATTAATCAAGGGTATCTGGTTGAACCAATCATCCACGGCAAGATTGGTGTCAGGTGATGCTATGGTAAGCAGCTCAAGGGTTGTATCATTAAAGCTGCCAGAGAGAGAGACTGTATCATCACCAAGGACAATATCCCCAAGCAAACTGTATTGAACCGTATCGCTATTATTAGTTATTTTGATGCTGGGGCGATCAACTGAGAGATCGGGAAGATAGCTGTCAATCTCTGCCAAAATTGCCGTGTCGGGAATCCAGCTTGCTAAGTCAGTCTCGCCATCATATGAGACCTGGAGGGAGTTTTCGCCGATCGCGAAGGTGAGGCGTTCAATCTGATTGGGAATCAGTTCACTTAAATTGGGAGCCTGTGCTGCTAACAATGATTCGAGTACTGCAAAATCGAGATCGGCGATCGCCAAACTGTCCCAAGCTAATTGGTTACTATCACCAGTATCGTCTTCTTTTAGGCTTCCTTGAACCGTGTAAACTTCTCCCGCAATTATAGCTTCAGCAGCAAGTTCATAACTAGACAGATTTTCGGTCGCGGGAATAGTTAGAGTCAAATTATCCAGAACCAATTCGGGTAGATAATCCCCCGCAGGAAGTAGACTCTCAATCTCGACTGCATTCGACCAGCTCAAAACTGTTGCGCCATTGGCACCTACGGAAATCAAATCTTGGGAGATAATATTGCCTAAGCTATCTGGTAATATTTGCTGAAGTGTTTCTAGGTTTACTTCAGCAGCATTAGGTAAAGAATTTTCGACGGTAATTTCCTGCCCATCAATAATAATTAAACCTGCATCATCTTCGGCTTTTAA